>CAZLRY010000089.1:0-10667 GCA_964561675.1 uncultured Chitinophaga sp. | reverse complement strand
TGTTTTTCCCCCGGTATAACCTAAGCATGAATCTGCCACTGGGTTATTTTTTCACCAAATCAAGGGATGTTCAGATTTCCAAAGCCAATATTGAGCTCAAAAAGGCGGAAATGGATGTGAAAGTTTATGAGATCCGCCAGGCAATTAAACTGCAATACCAGGCCTACAGGGCCAATATGTACCTGCTGGCCCTTCATGAAGCAATCCTGCAGGATGAACTGGTAATCTGGAAGAAAACAGAAGCTAAGTTTGCCAAAAACGAAGTGACTCTGGAAACGCTTTCAAGCGCATCAAAAAGTTACCAGGCTGAACTGGTCAAGAAGATCAACCTGTTGAAAGACCTGAATACGTCCAAATACATGCTGGAAAGCCTGCTGGGAATGACGCTCGAAGAGGCATTGGCGAAAATCAATCCTCCGGCTGCGGTGACTCCTTCAACAAATCAGTAATGTAAACCAGTTTGGTATGCCTGGTCTTCATGAATGATTTTTTTGCCTGTTTGATCTTAAGTGTAGCCAGTACCTGCCGGAAAATAAACCGGGGTAATTGGAGCAGGGTCCTTGAAAAACGATAGTTACGGCCGGCACGGACCCGTACGATCAGAATATAACTGATGGCAAATAACGCTATGATAATTACCCATACCAGGCTGAATTCCGGCTTGTAAAAAAGGTGGAAAAGGAAAAAAACACCGGCCAGACCGAGCAGCATATACAAAGGAGGGCGTACATTATTAAAACCAAAGAAGATCCGTTTCAGATCCAGGTTCCGGATCGCCGTAAGCAGGAACCTGAAATTGGCTTGTTTGTATTTAAACTGAGAGCTGATCCAGCGGGTACGTTGTTTCTCCAGTGCGGCTCCGTCTGAAATTTTTTCATCGTAAAGGATTGCTTCCCGGGCAAACCCGATTTGCTTTACCTGGGTTGCCAGGTGGATCTGCAGCATTTTATCAAACCCTCCCAGGGCATCTTTATACCGTATACCCTCATAGAGCGGGTAGGCAAAGGCAATTCCTGCACCCCAGATGGCGGAAGAAACACCGATCTCCATACGCATTTCTCTTTCCACAAAGAAGTTGAACAAATCACCCATGGCATCCATTTTTGCAAAATCAGAATCCGCATTTTTTGCCCTGAAATCGGCTTGTACCGCCTGGAATCCCTTCTGGAAATACAGGTTCATGGTTGCCATAAAGTTTGGATGAATCAGGTTGTCCGCATCTAATATGATAATGGCATCGGGCGCTTCCCGGAATGAAGAAATGGCATATTCAATGGATCTGATCTTTGAATTCAGGGGTTCCGGAGGGTGGAGGGTAACGGTCCGTTCATCATCAAAAATCAAAGCCGGATCACAACAATCCATCACCAGGTAGGTGGTATGCTCAGCATAGGTCTGACGGCGGATTGAATCCAGCAGGGGAGGAATAAATTCAGTTTCTTCGTGCGCAGTGATAATCAGGTGAAACCGGTGTCTTTTTTCCGTCAGGACCGGTAAACGGTCAATCCGTCTTTTTTTACTGTTGCTGACCCACAATTGGTGTACCAGCAACATAAAAAATGGAATCAGGAAATAGGCCGCTACCAGCAACTCGATAAACAGCAGGATAAAAAAGGCAATTTGCTGAACGGTAGTCATAATGGTCAGTCGTTAACTTTCGTGAATTTGATAGTTGATTTCAGGATCTTTTTGCTTTTTCCCACAAGACGCTCTGGTTGCCTTTCAAAAAGCGCACAAAACCCAGGTATAAAGAGATATTTATAAACAGAAAATAATAGGCGAGGTGGGCTGGTTTAAATACGATTTTTCGCAAGGCCAGTAATGCCCCCAGGCCCGCAAGGCCATAAAACAGGAGCTGTCCGGTCAGGAGTACCGTATATATTGTACCGGCATTTTTCCACACCAGCCAGCTATTCAATGCCAGGATCAACGGTAATAATAAAGGGCATATCGTCCAACGGAAAACCCGGTGGGAGAGATACAGAAATCCCAGTTTCGGGTACCGGAAAAGATTCATCAGGTCAGCCATACGCAACATTGCCTGGAAGGCGCCGGCACTGATCCTTACTTTTCTTTTCTGCTCCTCCTTCATGGAAGCAGAAGGTCCTTCAACGGCATAGGAATCCGGTTCATAAGCCACCCGGTAGCCTTTACGGCAGATATCCAACGAAATAAGGAAATCGTCTAGTATGACATCTGTTCCGGGATATACATATAATGCGGTCCGGACGGAGAAAAGCTCTCCCGCTGCTCCAACCACACTATAGCAATCCGCATCAATCTTTTTCAGGAGGGATTCATATTTCCAGTAAAGACCCTCACCAGCACCGGACAGGTCCTGATCTCCTTCCCGGCGGACTCTTTTTTCTCCAGCCACCCCGCCGGTTTTCGGGTCATTATAATGCCGTACAATATTTTTGACCGCACCCGGATTTAAAAAAGTATTGGCATCCGTAAAAATCACCACCGGTGTTTCCACAAACTTAATGGCCCGGTCGATAGCCGCTACTTTCCCTTCCCGTTTGTTTTCATGTAAATGCAGGATCCGGGAATAGCGGCCTACAATGCCAGCTGTCCCGTCCGAAGAGCCGTCAGAAATAATGATAATTTTTAATGCATTTTCCGGATAATCCAGCTCCAGGCAGTTCCTGATTTTTTCTTCAATGCAAATCTCCTCATTGTAGGCGGCTATGACCAATGTTACAGGTAATAAAGTACCTTCTCCGGGTGCAGCAATTTTTCGTTTCTCTTTGATCCAGGTCAACAGCAAGGCGATCAGTGTATAGCCAGCATAGGTATAGAATACAATAAAAAGGCTGACCCATAGTAAAATTTTCATCGTAAACATGCGGTCGGATTCAGTGGTGGTTTGCGATTAGATGCAGCACAAGATAAACAAAACTGCCCGGGATTGCCAATCTCCGGAGATACTTCAACAGGTTACACGGGTAAGCCACAAAAAAAAATCGCTGTCACAGCATGTAGATTTTTAACTACCTGTGGTTTGCGTTAATCATAATTTTATTTATAACGCAATGATAATCATTTAAATATATAACATCTGTTCCAGTGGGATTTGTTTTCAGCTAACCAGTATCTCAGAAACAAGGCACCGATATCGAAAGCGCAGGCAACGGATATAATCCAGAACAGGCACACAGGAAATACAAATGGCTAACGGGAGTTCGTACGGATTTTAGAATTATAAAATGGGTTTGGATTTTATTGTTGCCAAAAAAATGAAATGATTTGGGTCAAATAAAACCGGTTACTCACAGTATTCTAAACATGTGAATAGTTTGAGGATTTGTTTTTCATTGAATATTTCGGAATTGGATTAATTTTTGCAAAACAAAAGCAGTTCAAATTTTACTTGATTAGTTTAAGAGAAAACACAGAAGGCTCAGCGTAAAAGTACCTAAAAACCATTTTTTTTCAACCTGTTCGTTCATTAATTAAATGCAGATTAACTAATTTGCTAATGAATTCCAATAATCCTAGTAGCAATGATTCCTACCCTACAAACTAAGGCTAAGTGTATCTGCCTGTATTGGCTGATCGCACTTCTGATTACGTTACCCGCATCAGCACAACAAACGCTCACAAAAATCGATGGCTGGAATGCCTATGTTCATCTTCCGGATGACTACAGTACTTCCGGACTGAATTATCCGGTAATTATTTTTATACCGGGTATTGGTGAAGCGGGTACTGATCCCAACAAACTTCTTCTTTACGGACCTTCCAATTTTATCAACCAGGGACATAACATGCAGTTTGTGGTCAATAGTACCACAGAAAAGCCGATTGTTATTTCAATACAGCCTTCTGCTGCCTGGCCTACGGTGGCCGCGTTAAGCAAAAAAGTGGACTCAATCTGTTACCGTTGGCGGGTTGACCTCAACAGGGTCTACCTTACCGGTCTGTCAATGGGTGGATGGTGCTGGGATACTTATGCGGCCGAAAACCAGACCAATGCCAACAAGATTGCTGCAATTGTTGCCATGTCGGCTCCCCCTCCTAATGTAATCGGGAATATGAAATGGCTGGCCAACCTCGGTGGAAAATGGTGGGGTTTTGAAGGAACTGATGATTACCGCTCCATGGATAAAATCCGGGATACGATGAACAATGCCGTAGCCGGCTCCGCCCGCTATACTCAATATGTGGGTGGGCACTGCTGCTGGAACACCTGGTATAATCCTACCTGGACAGAAGCCGGTGATAATATTTATACCTGGATGCTCAAACAAAGAAAAGGCACCCAAACAGCCAATCAGCCTCCTGTGGCGAATGCCGGCGCTGATCAAACAACCACCTTACCGCTGAACACCGTCACCTTAGCCGGTTCGGCTACTGATCCGGATGGAAGTATAAGTGCTTATGCATGGACAAAAGTGGCAGGACCTGCTACCTTCACTATTGGCAGCTCAGGATCTGCACAAACGAGTATTACCAACCTGGTTCAGGGTACATATCAGTTCGAACTTCGTGCAACAGATAACAGTGGCGCTTCAGACCTTGATACGGTTGTAGTGTCAGTGCTTCCATTATCGGGACTTCCCGGCACAGCAAATGCCGGTACAGATACGGTGATTTACATGAACCAGATACGTCCGGATACCGCCATATTGAATGCAAGCGCCTCATCCGGAGCAACCTCATATCTATGGGCCAAAGTCAGCGGACCCGGAACACAGGTAATCATCAATCCTTCAGCCGCCATTACAAATGTAACCGGACTGACTGAAGGAACATATCGGTTCAAACTGACCACAAACGGCGTCTCTAACGACACTGTCGTTGTATCGGTTATTGATTATATGAAGAAAAACATCCGTCCCTGCAGAACGGGTGCCCCCCAGAGTTTTACACTGGTCAAAAACGACGCGAATCAATTATACAGGCCGTACCTGACCCGTGACAATACCGTGCCGGGGCTGATGGGCGGCGATACCTTATTTATACCAGGCGGCACCTACTCAACAGGGGTTGAAATCGGTGATATAGGTGGCGGTCCTGGCTGTCCGGTGATTGTGTCCCCCAAAGACCAACCCGTCGTTATTACCAACAATGGATTCTTCAACCTGGCTGGCCGGGATACAGCCGTTATGTGTTATCTGAAAATCGATGGTACTAATTTGCGTTCCCGTGGTTATCCGTACGGATGGATCGTTGATAACAGCACCATGGATGCAGCTAGTCTTACCCGGGTTGGACTGGCCGTAAACTGGGCACACCATATTGAGATCAGTGGTCTTCATGTTAATCATGCTGCGCTTGGGCTGATGGTAAAAATGGATGCCAAAGTGATGGTGCAGGGGCAGTATGATAAATTCCTGCTGAGAAATGTAAAAATCCATGACAACTATATCCATCGCAGTAATGGCGAGGGAATGTATATCGGTCATACCGGTATTTCAGGTACATCGGCTGGTAATAATACACCTTACGGACCTCCTCCCCGTATGGATAGTGTGGAAATTTATAATAACATTCTTGACAGTATCAGGCTGGACGGTATTCAATTGTCGAACTCCCTGCGGAACTGTAAAGTGTATAATAATCTCGTAAGAAGATATGGAACCGGAAACCAAAGCAGTCATAAAGTGGGTATTCTTACCGGTGGAAATATAGAATCTGTCAGGATCTATAATAATATGGTGGTAAATGGAACGGGAAGCGGTATTGTGGTGTTTGGTTATGGAAATTCCCAGGTTTATCATAACGTGGTCGACAGTGTCCGTTCCGGTCTCAATATTGAATACGGAGCCTATTTGCAGCAAAATGCTGTTTATCCTGAAGTAATTACTTCACTTATACCCAATGTAACCGGTAATATTTTCAAGAATGCAGAAGTAGCACCGGTTTATACTGCTGGCAACGCAGGTACATCCGGTGGTAATGTGTCAAGTAACTACTTTATTAATAATGCATCAAATACAGTAGCTAACCAGTCCGGAGCTACCGTTTCAAATAATACAACAATCGGCAGTTTCCCTTTGTCCCTTAACGGTACAAACCCAACTGCACCGGGGTATCTGCTGAGTATAACTCAGGCCGATTCCACCCGTAGTTTTAATGACGTGGGAGCAATGGTTGACTGGATATTTTCCAGGCTTTCTGCACCCCCGCCAGTGAACCAGGTTCCTGTAGCAAATGCCGGTGCCGATCAGACTATCACCCTGCCGGTCAGCACTGTTACCCTGAATGGGAGTGCAACCGATCCTGACGGAACTATTGCTACCTATCAGTGGACAAAGATTGCCGGTCCAACCCAGTTTACCATTACAACCAGCAATGCTGCTGTTACTACGGTAACCGGCCTGGTTCAGGGTGTATACCGCTTTGAACTGACCGCAACCGATAACAGTGGTGCAGCTGATAAAGATACCGTACAGGTTACGGTTAATGCAGCACTTAATCAATTACCGTCCGCTAATGCGGGTACAGATCAAACCATCACGCTGCCAGTAAGTACAATTACACTGAATGGTAGTGGCTCCGATCCGGATGGCAGTATTACTAATTATTTGTGGTCAAAGATTGCTGGTCCTGCTCAGTTTACTATTACATCACCAGCCAGTGCCAGTACGGGTGTTACCAGCCTGGTACAAGGGGTGTATCGTTTTGAACTCACTGTTACCGACAACAGTGGTGCAACGGATAAGGATACCGTACAGATTACTGTAAATGCAGCTATAAACCTGATTCCATTGGCTAATGCTGGTACAGATCAATCCATCACGCTGCCGGTAAGCACCGTAACGCTGAATGGAAGTGGCTCCGATCCGGATGGCAGTATTACCAATTATTTGTGGTCAAAAATTGCAGGTCCTGCTCAATATACTATTACATCGCCAGCCAGTGCCAGTACGGGTGTTACCAGCCTGGTACAAGGGGTGTATCGTTTTGAACTCACCGTAACCGACAACAGCGGCGCAACGGATAAAGATACCGTTCAGATTACCGTAAACGCCTACGTCAATCAGGCGCCGGTTGCAAATGCCGGGGTGGATCAGTCGATTGTATTACCCGTCAGCACAGTAACCCTGAATGGCAGTGGTTCTGACCCGGATGGAAATATATCGGGCTATCAGTGGGTTAAGATTGCCGGTCCAGCGCAGTATTCAATCACCGCTGCATCGAGCGCCAGTACGGGTGTTACCAGCCTGGTACAAGGGGTGTATCGTTTTGAACTCACCGTTACCGACAACAGTGGCGCAACGGATAAGGATACGGTACAGGTTACAGTAAATGCTTCGTTGAATCAATTGCCTTCTGCCAATGCAGGAGCAGATCAGACAATCACTTTACCGGTAAACAGTGTTACACTGAATGGTACTGGTTCTGATCCGGATGGCAGTATTGCCACGTATCAGTGGTCAAAATTATCTGGTCCCCTCCAATTTACAATTACATCATCATCCAGTGCCAGTACCGGTGTGACCGGATTGGTGCAAGGCGTGTATCGTTTTGAACTGACTGTAACGGATAATAGTGGTGGTGCCGCAAAAGATACTGTTCAGGTTACTGTAAACAGTAATGTTAACCAGGCGCCTGTAGCCAATGCCGGTGCTGATATCAGTATTACTCTTCCGGCAAACAGTGTAACCCTGAATGGCAGTGGTTCCGACCCGGATGGTTCCATTATTGCTTACCAGTGGACTAAGATTTCCGGTCCTGTTCAGTTTACAATAAGTTCCCCCGCTAATGCGAGTACGGGTGTAACCGGATTGGTTCAGGGTGTATACCTGTTTGAGCTGACTGTTACTGATAATAATAATGTAACGGGCAGTGATACGGTTCAGGTGGTTGTAAATGCGGCTATCAACCTGCCTCCTGCTGCTTATGCCGGAACCGATCTGGTAATAAATCTGCCTATCAACAGTGCTACGCTGAATGGCAGTGGTTCTGACCCGGATGGTACAATTGCAGGTTACCAGTGGACAAAAGTAGCCGGTCCATCATCATTTAATTTTACCGCTGGCACCAGTGCCAGTACAGGTGTAGTGAATCTGGCAGAGGGCGTTTACCAGTTTGAGTTAATGGTAACAGATAACAACGGTTCATCCGCTACGGATACGGTACAGGTTACTGTTATTGCTTATCAGAATATGCCCCCTGTAGCAAATGCAGGTTCGGACTTAAGTATAACACTCCCCGTAAACAGTGTCACATTAAATGGTACAGGTTCTGACCCTGACGGGAATATTACCGCCTACACCTGGGTGAAGATTGCAGGTCCTTCACAATACACAATCAATTCAGCCAGCAGTGCCAGTACCGGAGTTACCAATCTGACTGCAGGTGTTTACCTGTTTGAACTGACCGTTACAGACAACAGTGGCGCAACAGATAAAGACACTGTACAGGTGGTAGTGAATGCTTATGTGAACCTTTTGCCTGTAGCTGATGCAGGAACCGACCTGAATATCACCCTTCCTGTTAATAGTGTAACCCTGAACGGTACCGGTTCTGATCCTGATGGATTTATTTCCGGATACCTGTGGACAAAAATTGCCGGACCGGCACAGTTTACAATCAATGTTGCCAGCAGTGCCAGTACAGGTGTTACCAACCTGACAGAGGGTGTATATCTTTTTGAACTGTCTGTTACGGATAACAACGGAGCAACCGATAAGGATACAGTCCAGGTAACCGTGAATCCGGCCCCGAATCAGCCTCCTGTTGCCAGTGCTGGTCCGGATATTACGCTTATCCTGCCGGAGAATAGCCTGGTTCTTTCAGGCATTGGTATTGACCCTGACGGATCGATTGTTTCCTATCAGTGGAATAAAATTTCCGGCCCGGCTCAGTTTGTGGTATTAGCCCCACTCAGCGCCCAGACAGTTGTAAATAACCTGGTTCAGGGTGTTTATAAGTTTGAGCTGACAGTAACAGATAACAGCGGTGATTCCGATAAGGATACCGTACAGGTGACCATTAATCCTTTTGTTAACTTATCCCCTGTAGCCAACGCAGGAGCTGATATGACGATTACACTGCCTGTAAACAGCGTAACAATGAATGGCACAGGTTCTGATCCGGATGGCAGCATTGCAACTTATCAATGGCAGAAAATTGCCGGCCCTGCCCAGTACACGATTGTTTCTCCCGCCAATGCCAGTACTGGTATTACCAACCTGGTACAAGGTGTTTACCTCTTCGAACTGACCGTTACCGATAATCATGGTGCATCCGGAAAGGACAGCATACAGGTTACCGTAAACAGCCTGGTAAATCAGCCTCCAAGCGCAAATGCGGGTACCGATATTTCCATAACACTTCCGGTTAACAGTACTACTTTGAATGGTAGTGGATCAGATCCGGATGGAACCATCGCTTCTTATAGCTGGAACAAATGGACTGGACCTGCGCAGTATACAATCAATGCTCCTGCCAATGCCAGTACGGGTGTAACCGGTCTGGTACAGGGAGTCTACCAGTTCATACTTACGGTTACAGACAATAACGGAGCTACCGCTACCGATACCATTCAGGTGACCGTGAATGCCGTACCGAATATGGCACCGATCGTGAATGCCGGTACAGATCAGCTGATCAGACTGCCGGTCAATAAGGTCACACTTACTGGTACTGCGATTGACAATGACGGAAGTATTGCCGGATTCCAGTGGAGAAAAATTGCCGGACCAGCACAGTTTATTATTGATTCAGTGAACAATCCAAGGTCTGCCATGAAGAATCTCCTGGAAGGGGAATATTATTTTGAATTACTTGTTACTGATAATCTGGGTGCAACCAGCCGCGATACCGTAAAAGTAACCGTGCTTCCGGAATTGCAAACTTCAAGGTTATCCATTTATCCCAACCCGGCTGTAAATGAGATTATCATTGAACTGGATGCAGCCACCACACAGAACAAGACACCCATACGGATTTATGATATGTCTGGAATGGTGGTGTATCAGAACGAAGTGATGCGGAATCTGCCTTATATGTTACTCCGGGTGGATATCAGCAAGTTCGCCAGAGGCACTTACATTGTGCAGGTAGGACTTGATATTAACCGGAACGGGGTATTGAAATTCGTGAAGCAGTAAAAGCAAAAATCAACGAATAGATAAAATGGAGGTTGTCAGCAGACAGCTTCCATTTTTTTTTAACACATAGGCACATAGGTTCATAGGACAACATAGAAAATACAGGAGAAATTACGCATATAATGTAAAGTGTTCAAGGCAGAATGTGAGATAGTACATAAAGGCATACAGATTTATTAAAGGCCGCGGGCGTACCTCGTACTTTATTCTTGCTCTTCCCGCTTTATAAAATCCTATGTCTTTCTATGATCCTATGTTATTCTTGCAGGGTAGTCCCGCTGTAGGAGAGTGGTGCCTGCCATACACTTTAATCTTTTGTGTAAGCATCTAAACCTATGTGTTTAAATTCATCCGCGAAGCGGCAGGCGGCTTCGCCGTTTTTAACACATAGGCACATAGTGACATAGAATAAACATAGCAAGTGTATTTCTATGTGTACCCTGTGTTATTCTTACAGGGTAGTCCCTTTTTCGGTCAGTTATGTATGTGATGCTATCTGATCAGTAGTGAGTAAACTAAGCCTATGTGTTTAAATTAATCCGCGTAGCGGCAGGCGGCTTCGCCGTTTTTAACACATAGGCACATAGTGACATAGAATAA
>CAZLRY010000088.1:0-10702 GCA_964561675.1 uncultured Chitinophaga sp. | reverse complement strand
TTTAAAACTTTTTCAAATAACGAAATGGATTTTCCGCTCGTCATAAACAACCCTGTTAAGAACCCGTTTGTCATACCGGGTCTTAAGAAGATGCAGATTGATCCGCAGCTGAATCCGAACTATACATTTGAAGCATTTATTGAAGGTGATTGTAACCGGGTGGCCCGCAGAGCCGGTAAAACGGTGGCGGAAAAACCAGGGGCCAATTCCTTTAATCCGCTGGTGATCTATGGCGGGGTAGGATTGGGTAAAACCCACCTGGCTCAGGCAATCGGCAATGAAGTAAAAAGACTGCATCCCAACAAAGTGGTCTTATATGTAAGTTCCGAAAAGTTCATCAACCAGTTTATGGATCACAGCCGGAACAATGCGATCAATGATTTCATCCACTTTTACCAGCTGATCGATGTCCTGATTCTCGATGATGTGCAGTTTTTTGCCAAAGCCGAGAAATCCCAGGATGCCTTTTTCGCCATATTCAACCACTTACATCAGTCGCAGAAGCAACTGGTGCTTACTTCCGACAAATCACCCAAAGACCTGGATGGGGTACAGGAGCGCCTGCTCAGCCGTTTCCGTTGGGGTCTGAGTGCCGACCTTCAGGTTCCGGAATATGATACCCGGATCGAGATCCTGGAGCGGAAAATGAAGAATGACGGTCTGGAGATGCCCAAGGAAGTGGTAAAGTACATTGCTTATAATATCAGTAATAATGTCCGGGAACTGGAAGGTGCCCTGATTTCACTGTTGGCACAATCTTCGCTGAACAGAAGAGAGATTGATTTAGATCTCGCCAAAAAAGTGTTGCGCAACTTTGTAAAATCATCCAGTAAGGAAATTACCATCGACACCATCCAGAAAATGGTTTGTGAGTATTTCGATGTGCCCTACGATAAGCTGTTGCAGAAGACCCGCAAACGCGAGATCGTACAGGCCCGCCAGATTACCATGTACCTGGCCAAAGCGTTTACCAAGAATTCACTGAAAACGATAGGGGAGCATTTCGGCGGACGCGACCATACCACCGTTATCCACTCCTGCCAGACCGTAAAGGATCTGATGGATACCGATGGCGTATTCAGGGAAAATGTGCTCGAACTGCAGCAGAAAGTACAGCTGGCAGCGATGTAAACGACTCAACAGCAAGCCAAAAAATATTGTTCCCGGACACATTTATGTCGTCCGGGTTTTTTTTGAGGGGAACCCTGTTCCCGTTTTCATTTTTTTTGGGATTTGTTCCCGGTATTTTGGATTATAATCCCGGTTATTCATATTTTTGCAGCCCCGGAAATGATTCCGGAGTCCTTTTGGAGAGGTGCCTGAGTGGCCGAAAGGGCCGGTTTGCTAAACCGTTATACGGACTTAAATCTGTATCGAGGGTTCGAATCCCTCCCTCTCCGCCTTCGCCCTCCGAAGCAATAGCCTCGGAGGGCTTTTTGTTGAATCTACTTAAATAGAAATATTTCAGCAGGGCTACGGCGGACAAGTCCGCATATATAAAGCCCTCCGGCTATTGCGAAGGAGGGTTCGCCCTCAAGCTATTGAGAAGGGTTTGGCCCTCCGAAGTTTAAATTTCGGAGGGCTTTTTATTTTACATAAATTTGGATTGAACAAAATTACTTTCATAAATGACTACATCATTAGTAAGGGAAAAGCTGTATGATTATATCCGGGTGGCTGACGATAAAAAGATAAAAGCCATTTTTATGATGCTGGAAGATGAGATTACAGAAGAACTGGAATGGTGGAAAGATAAAGGGTTCACTAAGGAGCTTGATAACAGGTATGCGGCATGGGCGGGCGGGAAAGAAAAAGGGTATTCAAAAATGGATATAGATGATTCCATCGACCAATTGAAGAAAAAGCGGGCCGCGAAATGATGTATCAAATCGAATTCCTCAGAAAATCACGATTAGAGCTTCTGGCAGCCTGGGAATGGTATGAAGACAAGCAGCCAGGATTGGGGGATAAGTTTAAACATCAGGTTGATCTTCGTATTAATGAAATCGAACGGAACCCGAGAAGATACCCCGAAAGAAAGAAAAATTACAGGGAAGGCATTGTAAAAGGCTTTCCCTATTTAATCATCTACAGGGTACAGGGAAGGCAAAAGAAAATTGCAATTGTTTCCATTTTTCACACAAGCAGAAGTCCTAAGAAGAAAAAATAGTAGTCAGCTTATAAACCACTTAGCCCAATAGCAGGTTTCCCCGCGCTTATAAATACCCTTCCCGGGGTATAAAAGAATCCGTTTTCAACCAATAACTTTAATAGTATGAAACAGGTATTACTTCTTTTCATACTCTGCGTTTATACGTCCACCTCTTTTGCCCAGGATAAAATGGCCCTGCTGGTGGCTGTCGGCCAATACCCGCCTGCCAGCAGGATCCGGCCGATTGCTTCCCTCACGGATTTGAAATACATAAAGGCCGCGCTGAATAAGCATGGGTTCACGGATAAGAACATCCAGACCCTGATCAATGCCAAAGCCACCCGGCAGGGAATCCTGACCAGCCTGTCAGCCATGGCCCGTAAGGCAAAGAAAAATGATGTGATCGTAATCAGTTTCGGGAGCCATGGTCAGCAGATCCGCGACCAGCGTACGGTAGAGCTGGGCAAGGATGAAGATGATGGGTATGACGAAGCCCTGCTCCCCTATGACGCGAAAGGTACGTACAGCCCCACAGGCTACCGTGGAGAGAAGCACCTGCGGGATGATGACCTTTTTCCCATACTGCAGGAGATACGCCGCAAAATCGGTAAAGGGGGCAGTTTGCTGGTGCTCATTGATGCCTGTCATTCCGGTACCGGCACACGGGCCGACGATTTCCCCGCTTCCAGGGGCGAACCGGTTCCTTTTCCGGATCCCGAGAATCCCTATAATCCGGCCGATGTTTCAGATATCGATAAAAAAGAAGCCTTTCTCGACATACAGGCCGATAGTCTGTCCAATTTGGTCGTAATCAGTGGTTCCGGTCCGCACCAGATCAATAAACAGGTCTTTGTAAATAATGAAGAAGTAGGCGCTCTCTCCTATGGTTTTTATAAAGCCATGACTGAAATGGCTGCGGGAAATGATTATGCAGTTTTGTATGAGAAAATTAAATCTTCCATACAGGCGATTATTCCGGATCAGTTGCCCATGATTGAAGGCAATACTCACCAGGAAATTTTCAGTGGACGCTATCTGCCCGTTCGCGAGCGTAATATCATCCGGGTTGGATTGAAAGACGCGGCTGCCGCTTCTTCCGATTCCGTATTTACGTTGAACCGGGGATTGATGGATCAGCTGGCCGTGGGTGTAACAGGAACCATTTATCCACTGGGAAAGGAAACACCGGTTGGCACGGCTGTCATCCGGAAAACAAGCCCTTTCAGCAGTGTGGGGGTAGCTTCCGTTTTGTTAAAGAAATCGGAGACCTATGAATTGAGATTAAGTGAAGCCAGTTACGGGAGCCTGTCTGCCTTGTTGCAATTTGACAAGCAGGATAAGTTGCCTTCTGTGGCAGAAAAGCAGGTTCGTAAAATTTTATCACCTTTTGCCTATATAACGTTCAGTGATCAGCCCGCCGATTTCCAGCTCCGCCAGGCAACAACTGCTGCGGGCCGCCAGTTGGAATTGATGGACCGGAATAATCAATTAGTCTGGTCGGCTCCGTTAACTACGGCCGATACGGTAGCCACGGCCGATCAGTCGCAATTAATCCGTGGTATACGGAATGCCTTGCAGGTAAAATATCTCCGCACGATGCCCGACGGGGGTGAACTGGCGCAATTGGTAAGTGCTGAAATACTGGCCGGAGAAAACATGAACGGGGGGAGTCCTGTATTGATTGAGGGAGACCGGTATTCATTAAAGCTGGTCAATAAAAGTGAACATAAATTATTCTTTACCGTGTTGGATATTTATCCGGACAATAAAGTAGAAGTGTTGTACCCTTACAAAGGGAAAGAACCGGCGGATTACAGTATTGAGAAAAAAAGTTTTGTGGAACGTAAACTGTCTGTGAGCAAGGGCTCGCCGGCGGGTGTAGAGTTTTTGAAGATTATTGTATCAAAAGAACCGCTGGATCTTCGGGGCGTTTTTGAGCAGAAGGTGCAGCGGGAAAATATGCAATCCTTCCAGGTGATGCTGGATGATCTCTTCAGCCGGCGTGATGGAAATGAGCCGGTAAGAGCGGATGTATCCGCGATTAAAATGGAGGAGATTGGCATTATTACGGTTAATTTCACGATCAGGAAATAATCCAGGTATGCGACTGCTTAAAAAAACAGGCTTTGTTTTATCATTTTTCTTTTCGGCGGTGCTGGCGGTGGCTCAGGAACCCATCCGTACTGAATCCCGGGAACTGTGGCTGCCCATTAGCCATACATATAAAGAGAAGGATACATTAGTTGCTTTTCTTCCGGGAGTTAATAATATCGGACTACAGAGCCGGCTCCTGGCGAAAGCTTATCAGTCTGCGTCCGATGCAGTACCTGGCGTAAGCCCGGAAAAAGAATTCATGGAAATCGGGTCCGGTTATATTTATTTCGATAAAGAGATTCAGGCGGCATTAATCCGTCTTTATAATCCGGCAGACACATTAGGCAGGGGCGATATGATCAACCTGAAACTGCAGGTACCGGTGTTGCCTTACCGTAGTATATTTTCTGATCTGGCTTTTAACGGCATCATCTTTACAGATGCAGAGAAAACACCATTGTATACACTCGGGTATTTGATGTATAACGATAGCCGTAAACTGGAAGATTCTTTATTCGGGGTCATAGCGAAAAGTTTGCATACCACGTATGAACTGGTGAAGGACCGGCCTGAATTGCCGGCTTCGTTGCTGGCAAAAGTGCAAGCGGGTCGTTTTAAGAACCGGATACCTCTCGAGATCATTCGTGATGTGACCCGGAAGGACCTCGAAGCATTCTTCATGTATACGAAAGCCTACCCGGTCGGGTACATGGGTAAAAATTACCGGGCCAGTGAAAGTTTTGCCGGATGGCTGATCAGCAACAGCCCTTATAGTGTGGGTGAAGTAAAACAAGGGCTGTTTCCCTTTTATAAAAATCCGGTGGAGTTCAGGAAACGATTACCGGAATATAAAGCAGATGTCCTGAAAGAACATACGGCCAGTACCCTGGCCACGGATGTAATCGGACTCTCAGATGCCTTTAAGTTTGAAGAAGCACATCAGCTTTCAGATTTTACCATCGCCTTGGCTGAAGGGGTGAATGATACGATAGCAAAACCCATGGTCTATATCTGCAAGGCCCAGGTATACCTCGACCAGGAAAAATATATGGAGTCGGTCGCCTGGTGTGATAAAGCGATCAAAGCGGCCCTGATGGCCGGTAACCGGGATATTGAAATCCAGGCCATCATCAAGAAAGGATATTGTTATTTCAAAGTATCAAAGTACCCGCAAACGGAATCGGTGCTGAACAATGCCGTAGAAAAACTAAATCAGTACCGGACCATACTCGGCGAGCGTATTTATAATAATAATCACCGGAAAATACTGGAGTACCGGTCTTCGATCCGCTATAAAGCGGGCAGGTACGATGAAGCCTTACAATTACTGGATTCCGCCATCAGTTTTAACAACAGGATCAACAGTTATGATGCCCAGATTTCCAATGCGGGGTATTATGGATTTATAGGAAAGGTATATAACGATCAGGGTAAACCGGGTGAGGCCCTCATCGCTTTACAAAATGCGGCGACGATTTACCGAAATAACAGTGATCTGCTGAATAGCGCAATTACGGTGAATGATATCGCCTACAGCTATTATAAGCAGGGCAATTACCGGCAAAGCATTGAACAGGCCGGAAAGGCAATGAATAATTTAATGGAGCAGCAGGATTTTAATAATGCCGGCTATTCCATGTCCCTGACCGGTTCCTGTTACTGGCAAATGGGCCTGTATGATTCGGCGTTGTCGGCCCATCATGCTTCCGTCGCTTTACGGGAAAAGAGCGGCAATAAAAGCGGGCAGGCTTATTCCTGGACCAGGCTGGGGGATTTATATAAAGAGAGCGGGTCGAAAAAATTGTCTATGCAGGCTTATGCTAAAGCCGCCGAATTATACCGGTCGCTGGCCGATAGTGCGGGCATGGCCGAAGTGTATACTGCCAGGGGACAGGTATACCTGGATGATGAAAATTTTAAGAATGCCGCCATTGAATTTGAAAAGGCCAATGGGATCAGTCATAAGTCTACGGTAGAAGCATTGTATAAACTCGGTATTTCCTGGTCCTCGATCGATAGTGTGAAGGCCAGAAAATATCACCAGGAGGCCCGGTTGAATAGTATCAGCGACGGAAATACCGAATACCAGTTCTATGCCAGCGGGGCATTGGCCCGTTTGGCGTATAGCAATCAGGATAAGACGACCGGAGATTTTTACTATGATGAATGTAAGCGGTTGAGTAAACAAATGAATACCGCCATTGCGGACGCCCAGTGCCTCTCCTTATTGGCGTATAAATATGAAGCGGATACACAGCTGGACAGTGCTTTGTTGTATTACCGTAAGGCCATGGCGATTACGGACACGGTAAACCGGAGTAGTTCGGTGGATCACATGAATAATATCGCTTCCATTTATATTGCCATGGGCGATTTCCGGGAAGCAGAGGAAATACTGAACCTTGCTATCCGCGTGGCCAGGGAAATTTCCGACAGCCTTTCATTAGGGAGTACGCTGCAGTTTAGTTCTTTTCTCTATTCAAGAACAGCCGAGTTTGCCAAAGGCCTGGCCAATAACGACAGTGCCCTGGCTATTTTCACCAAGTCCGGTCACCAGATCCGACTGGCAGGTACATATGCAACAAGGGCAACCCTGTATAGCAGTATGGGTGATAATAAAGCATCCATCCTGGCCAATCTTTATGCCGACAGTCTCTATAATGAGGAGTTACAAAAGAAACAGCAGGGGATTCTCTATAATAATATCGGTATTGTCTATATGAGCCAGGGAGATTATCCAACCGCCCTGAAATACCTGCAAAAATCGCTGGCTACTCTGCCAAAGGGAGTCATCAATGAAGACTATCTGCTGACACAAGGTAATGTGGCGGAATGCTATATCGGTTTAAAAAAGTATAAAGAGGCAAGATCCCTGTTAATGGACTACCTGCCCAAGGCCCGCAAGATGAAACTGAACCGCATTGCCTCCGGCATGGCGCAGGTAGCCGGTAAACTCAGTCTGCAAGAAGAGAAAATCAGCGAAGCTATCAGCTACTATACGGAAGCCTGGCAATTTGCTTCAGCCAGCGGGGAAAAGGAAAAGTCATTGGAAGCCTTAATCAACCTGGGCCGGATTTACCGGAAACAAGGGAACCCGGATACCGCAGCCGCTCGTATTCGTGAAGCGGTGGCGCTGTCAGTGAAATACAAAATGGCTGGCGGCTGGGAAGCATTTTATGAATCAGGGCTGTTTTCATACGAAGCAAAGCAATATGACACTGCGGTGGTTTATTTCAAGGAGGCCGTCGGGTTGCTGGAAACGCTGACGGATAAACTGTATGGAGGAGAGGCGGCTAAAAAGATATTTAATAATGATCCCCGCAAAGCGGATTTATTTAATAAGATTACTTTCTCCTATTATAACCTGGGAGATATTAATCAGGCCTGGTCCTATGCCAATCGAAGCAATATTGCTGGCATCCGGGAATTGTCCGGTTCGTTGACCACGAACTCCAGTGACGCCGAAAAGAACGAGGCCTTGAAGAAATTATTTTCACTGCAGGAATCAAAGAAGGCATTGGAAGGAACCCTGGAAAAACAGGAAGGCGTAGCCAGGCAGGAAACGTTGAAAAAAATAGAAATCCTGGAAGCGGATTACAATAATTTCTTATCCGATGTGGTGGAGCTGTATCCTGACCTGGGGACCTATTTCAGTAAATCGAATGCGGATGAATTCAATAAGTATAAATCAAAACTGCCTGCGGATGTGGCGGTGGCCCTGTACCTGCTGAATGATAAAACGCTGATGATTTTTACCCTGACAAAAGAAAAGCTGGCCGTGGATACCATGACGGTGGACCTGGCGCCCCGGATCAGCCGCTTTATTGAAGCAATTAAAAACACCAATAAGCAAACAGGAACGGGTCCTTTATCCCTGCGTTCTGATCCGGTAGATGAGGACAAAACAGCCAGCACGGCGGATTTCACCGATCTCTCCGGTGATTTGTATCAGGTGCTGATTCAATCTGTGGCCGATAAAATCAACGGGAAAGAGAAGCTTTGCATCATACCAACCGGGGTATTCAGTAACATGCCATTTCAATGTCTTGGGAAAAAACAGGAGGGCGGTTCCTTCCGGTTCCTGATCGAGGATCATACAGTTTTTTATACCAATAAAATGTCGGTGTTTTCTGACAGTATGCAACTGCCGGTAGCAAAGAATAATTATTCTTTTGCGGCATTTGGGGTACCGGATGCCACCCTCCGCTTTAATATCAGTGAAGTAAAGACGATCGGGAAAATGCTGGGTTCGGATTCCACCGTATATACAGATACAAGGGCCACAGAGAGCATGGCCAAACAAAGCCTGGTGACTAAAAAGTATATTCACTTCGCCACTCATGGAGTACTGAATTATTCTTCAGACTATTCCATGTCTTATCTCAAGCTGTTGCCGGATAAAGACAGTACCAAGGGTAATAATGGCAAACTGACCATGCGGGAGATTCAGCGTCTCGGGATTACGGATTGCAGCATGGTTATTTTATCGGCCTGCCAGACAGCAGTAAGCAAGGAACTGGTAAAAGGCTGGAGCATCTCACCCGCGAATTCATTTCTGATCAGTAATGTAAAAACAGTGGTGGCCAGTCTGTGGAAAGTGGCGGACGAACCTACCAGTTTGCTGATGCAGTACTTTTACGAGAACCTTCCCGTCATGGGCAAAGCGGAAGCTTTAAGGCAGGCACAGGTGCGGCTGAGTAAAGATCCACGTTTTGTGCATCCTAATTATTGGGGTGCCTTTGTACTTTATGGGGATTGGCGTTAAAATACCCTTGGTAGGGTATATCCTGTATTGCGTAGATAAATTACATTTATTCCTAATAAAATTGAAAACTAATGAGAAAGGTTCTAATCATTGTATTACTGTTTGCTGTAGCCAGCATTCAGGGTAATGCCCAGATAAAGGAATTGGGCGAGAAGCGGCCCTCCAAAGCGCCTTGTACCACGCTGGTAGGGGATGTGATGCTGCCAGGTATGGCGGATACAAGTGGCGGAAGGCAGGTGGTGGACAATTACAAAACCTGGGAGAACGGTAAAATACTCCTGGTTAAGTTCATGAATAATGAAGGAAGCCCGGCTATCCGGGAGCGGATTACCCGCTATGCAAAGGAGTGGGAGAAATTTGCCAATATCACACTGAAATTTGTTCCGGATAATACCCCGGTTACCAATCTCCGCATACGGCTGGGGAGCCGGCGTGATAAACTCGGACACAATTCAGCGGTGGGAGTTGATAATGATCAGCGTACACAAGCCCGCCAGACTATGAATCTCGATACGAGTGATTTTCTGGATCATGATTTTTTTATCAATGAATTAAAAACCGGCGGCCCCTTCTATAAATTCCTGCAGGCAAAAGGGAAAGACCTGACGAAGTATACCTACCCTCAGTTCTATGATGATATTATTGATTATCCATCTCCGGTTCCCCGTTTTAAAGAAAAAGTTGCCAAAGGAACCACTATGCACGAATTTGGGCATGCACTGGGTTTATTGCACGAACAAAGCTATCCTGGTGCGATCAAGTGGAATAAGGATACCGTCTATAAGTATTATGAACGCCATGATTGGGATAAGGAAAAAACGGATTTTAACGTATTAGAGGTAAGCGAACAGTTCTTCACCAATGGTACCGCCTATGATCCTAAGTCAATCATGCACTATTCTATACCTTCCTGGCAGACACTAGACGGATTTTCAGTGGAAGAGAATTATGAAATATCTGACGGGGATAAGCGTATCATCGCTGCCATGTATCCGAAGGGCAAAAAAGTATCGGACCTGGCTGTGCCCAAAGTAATTGTATCGAATTTTGTAAAACTGGAAGTGAAAAAGGACGATGTGAAAAAAGCATTGATCATTACACCTTATTTTAGTGTTAAAACCGGCGCCAAACTGGCTAATGCATTTTATGTGGTCCGGTTAACTACAGAAGATGGCCGGTATTATATATCGACGTCCAGCCTGAAATACAACTGGGGGGGTAACAGCGGCACTTATCTTAAAATGAATCTGTTGCCGAACACCAGTAAAACATATAATAAACTGCCTAAAAAAGACCTGCAACTGGTGTTCCCTTACAAGGAAATACCGGAACTGGCTGGCAAGAATTTCAGGGTTGAATTTACCGTATACCAGGATAATGTGGCCACGGGCAAACTGGACCGTTTTGTGACCTATTCGCTTTCTTCGCCCCTGAGTCTGGTTCGCTAATAATAAGCCTGCACTATATTAAAAAGGCTGTTTTATCTGTATTTCAGTGTCCGTTAAACAATGACTAGGTTTAACCTGCTGAAAGACAGTTGAAACAGCCTCTTTTTTTCTTTTAGAATACAAAAAGAAATCTCCGGCTTTTAACCCGGAAGCCTGTATATTTGCACTCCCCTGAAATACGGGGTGTGCGGGAGGTAGTTCAGCCCGGTAGAATACCTGGTTTGGGACCAGGGGGTCGCAGGT
>CAZLRY010000087.1:0-10933 GCA_964561675.1 uncultured Chitinophaga sp. | reverse complement strand
GAAGTATTCTCTACTGCCAGCGATAACCAGCCCGGTGTGCAGATCCATGTACTGCAGGGCGAACGCAGCATGTCGAAAGACAATAAGAGTCTCGGTATTTTCAATCTCGATGGTATTCCCCCGGCCCCCCGTGGTGTACCCCAGATCGAAGTGATCTTCGATATCGATGCCAATGGTATCCTGCACGTAACCGCCAAGGATAAAGGCACCGGTAAGGAACAAAAGATCCATATCGAAGCCGGTTCAGGACTGAGCAAGGACGAAGTGGAGAAAATGAAAGCGGAAGCCAAGGCCAATGAAGCCACGGATAAAGCTGAGAAAGAGAAAGTGGAAAAAATGAACCAGGCTGACAGTCTTGTTTTCCAGACAGAGAAGCAACTGAAAGAATACGGGGATAAAATCCCGGCCGATAAGAAAGGCAATATCGAGCAGGCCGCTGAGAAACTGAAAGAAGCCCACAAGGCACAGGATCTCGCCGGTATCGACACCGCCATGGCCGCGCTTAATGCTGCCTGGACGGCCGCCAGTGAAGATATGTATAAGTCAACCCAGGAAGGCGGGGCTCAACCCGGTCCTGACGGGGCGGATCATGCGCATACCGCAGATGCGAATGCCAGCGCGGATAATGTAACGGATGTACCGTATGAGGAGGTGAAGTGATAAGTTTTAAGTAATAAGTTATAAGTGAACAGCCCCGGTGATTTCCGGGGCTGTTTTTATTTTAGAATATCTCCGTAAGCAATTTTCCCAGTCGTACAAATTTCTTTGCTTCAGCCATACTAATTGCTTTTCGGCTGCAGCGGAAATAACATTGGTTTCCGTTAATTTCTATTTCTGCATCTAGGAATGTATTGAGCCGGTTCAGGTTTTTGTCTTTAAGGAGTTGTTTCAACAAGGGTTTGTCTTTAGTGATAACATAAAACAAAAAAGAAAATATCCGGGCATGGGTGAAATCTATGTCTGCCCTGTTGAACAAATCTTCTAATTTTAATCGTAGTATTTCCGGTTGTATAATAGTGTGCGGGTAACTGTTTTTCAGGGTGATTATTCCGGCCAGGTAGTTGTCATTTCCTGCATTATATATACGTGGGGTTCTGACGCTGGTATGATAGTTAATTGTGGTAAAATATACCTTTTGATTATTCCAGGACCCGGTATAAGCATCTTGAATTAAAGTCATAGGAAGATTTTTAAACAACAAAAAACGGCTTAAATGTCGTTTTGAACCAGATTGTGCTCCAAAACCTTCTTTTACAATTTGCAGGCTCTTGCGTATCATCGCTAAGTATTCTGCTTTTTCCTTTCTGGTTCTCTGGATCTCAGGGTCGAATTTTAAATCGTCGTGATTGTTTTTTCTGGGCATGACTTAAAAATATAACACCAGCTTTAATTCTCTCGGTCCGGTCAATGTATAGTTTTCCACTTTTATTTCAGGCGTCCTGGTTTGATCTACATTTGAGCAACATAAAACCATTTTATATGCAGGAATTGATCAAAACAATTACAGAGAAAGCCGGTATTTCAGAATCACAGGCCAAGACAGCGGTGGACAGTGTATTATCCTTTATCAAAGACAAAATGCCGGGCGGTATCGGCGGACAGGTGGAATCCTTTCTGACAGGTAATGCTGGTAAAGTAGGCGACGTGATTGACACGTTGAAAGACAAAGCCGGCGGATTATTCAAGTAATTAAATAGCAGTGTCTGGCGTGAGCCGACGCTGCTATGCTTTATGTCTGGCGTAAGCCGACGCTGCTATGCTTTATGTCTGGCGTAAGCCGACGCTGCTATGCTTTATGTCTGGCGTGAGCCGACGCTGCTATGCTTTATGTCTGGCGTGAGCAGACGCTGCTATGCTTATGGCAAAAGCCAACACGGCTACGCTCACACCCTTTTCAGCCATCCCGTTACACTCAACCGTTGCCGGTGGGTGACCATGACTTCATGTTCCAGTTCATCGCTTTTGAAAAACACTGCGGTGCGGGAATGGGGGAGTACCTTCTCTGTATGATCTCCGTGGTAAATATGGAGCTGTCCGCCATCAGCTTCAGTCCACTCAGTGTTTAAGTAAGTGATGAGGGAGAATTTACGATTTCCGTCATTCCGGAACTGATCAAGATGACGCTTATAAAAACTGTTGGTGTCATAAACGGCGAAATGAAATTCGCAGGCGTTGATACCTGTATAACAGCTTTGATTCAGGCAGGCAATGAATTCATCTGCCTGTAGCAGGAATTCCTGTTCAAACGAATTGTGATTGGTCTTATCGAGCCAGTAGATTTTATCCTTCCGGATTTCTTCGTGCAGCGCTTTTTTTTCCCGGTTTCCGATGCCGGCTGGATTGAGCAGTCCGGCCATCTGTAATTTCAGTACATGGAGCCTCAGCCC
Source organism: uncultured Chitinophaga sp. (assembly GCA_964561675.1). Lineage (GTDB taxonomy): Bacteria > Bacteroidota > Bacteroidia > Chitinophagales > Chitinophagaceae > JJ008. The sequence goes on along the minus strand of CAZLRY010000087.1, from coordinate 8,546 downwards.
GGTGGACAGTTCTTCCGTCAGGAACAACGGATCAATGCCTGTCTGATGGTCAATATAGCTGTCAATCAGGGTGTCAAACGAAAGGGGCATGTCAGATATGGGCTGCCAGGCAATCCTTATAGAGGATACGTTCGGTGCCGGCCCGTTGTTTAAGGACGTTCATGATCTCTTCCATCTCCTGCTCAGCGGCAAAGTACTCAAAGATGTAACCGTAGGTACAACTCTCATAATATGCCTGGTAGCTGTTGAGGCGGAAGGAATAGGGCAGTGTCTTGTAAAAAGCGGGATCATTTTCATTATGTCCGGCCATTACCAGTAACCGGCATTCCATGTCTTTGTGCAGACTGGTATTGGTTTGTTCCAAGGGCATATAGCCGCCGATATGTACCACTTGTACCGGCATTTCATGAAAATAGCCGGCTTTGTCTGACTTGGTAAAACTGAAATGCGTTTCTGTTTCCGGCCAGATATGGAGCGAAAGAAAGTTGAACTTATTCCGGCTGCCATTCTCCTGTTGTAGCAGCAGGGGGGCTCTCTTGCGGAACATTTCTTTTTTTGCATATTGTTCCCAGGCAGGAATGAACTTGTCTGATTCAAGCCGGGTAACGAAACCAATAAAATGGATGATACTGTTTGTCGTCATACTGATCATTAAATAATTTAAGCGGGTTTCAGTTCAGGCGGCAGGTTAATGCAATCAATGCTATGTACCACACCATTTGAACCCTGGCGGTCTTTGGCAAGAATTTTTGCATTATTAATGTATATGTCCCCATCGCGGGAAGTCACCAACAGTTCCTGGCCTCCGAGTGTCTGTACTTTCTGACCGGAGCGGAAATCACGCTGCATTTTTTTTCCTTTGATAATGTGATAAGAGAGTATGGCCCGTAGCCGGCTGCCATCCTGCTTTAATAAACTTTCAAATAAATCGCCCTGGCTGAGTTTGCCGAAAGCCAGGTTTACAGGAGCCAGAAAGGTAAAGGGCCCGACGGCTTTTAATTCTTCTTCCATCCCGGATGCCTTGATCGCTTTCATAAAAGATACCAGGTTTTTGTCTGCCTGTGATAATTCGAGTACTGTTGACATAGTAAAAGTTTATTGCAGCAAAAAATCGCAAGCAGGTGCTGCTCATGATCAGGCTGGTGCATGAATCGGGTGTAAAACGGAAAAGGGGAAGAAATAAAGAGCTGAATGTTCAGCTCTTTATGCTGGAATTACCATCTTTTATTTTCTGTGCGGGGTGCTTTTTCCCGGGCAACAGTCACGGACATGGCGCGTCCTTCGATTTCTTTCTGGTGCAGGTTCTTGATGGCTTCATTGGCTTCATTATCAGAAGACATTTCCACAAATCCAAAACCACGGCTTCTGCCGGACTCTCTGTCCATGATCACTTTAGCGGAACTTACGGCACCATATTGCTCGAATAAGGTGCGGAGTTCATTGTCTGCAGTGTGGAAGCTAAGATTAGAAACATACAAATTCATAATACAAATTTTTAAATAAACAATAGAAAATACGGTGAAAGGAACTGCTGCACGAAGTAGAGAGGAGAGGAATTAGTACAATGGAGGTCTCTGTAACAATTAATGTCGTTCAGAACTCAATGTAGGAAGAACTTATTTCACTAAAGTGAAGATACGCTTTTATACGGTCATTACTGTTCCTATTTTCAAGCGGGATGAGTTTTAACATGTCTGCTTAAGAAAAGGAAGCTAAGAGGCTCATTCTTAGACTTGTGACTACAGTTGTTTTTTCTACTGTATAACTGATCAATTATATTTGATGGATGAAGTTTGTCATTTTCTTGTTATTATGGAGCGGCATTTCCCTGAATTCAAGTGCACAGGGCAAGAGCCGGTTACATGTTGTAACCACATGGGATAATCGTCAGGCAAGTCTGAAACTCAGTTTTTCTATTAACGGGACTGTGTATAAATTCCTGCCGGGCAAATGTCTTGAATTGGAATTAACATCAGATAGCCTGCATGTGGTTATGACTGATACCCGCTGGGTTAAAAAGAAAACAGTGGATCTGCATATTCCCATAGATGATGATCTATATGTACATGTATTCTGGGGCAGAAAAACAGAAGATCCCAAATGGATGACCCGGGCGATAGCCGAACAGGTCTGTAAAGACTGTTTTGATGAGCTAAAGAAAAAATGCAGGTAGCAAACTGATCTGAATCAATTACCTTTTCAGGAGATAAAACCGCTATTGATAGTTTTGTTTTTTCACCATTGTATTTACGGTATCCGTTCTATATATTCGCATTCAAATTATTTTATGAAAATTTCTGTTTTGACTGCGATATCATTTTTGCTGTTGTTTTCTTCCTGTGAAAAGAAACCGGCCTGTGCAGGTTCACTTACACTTACAGCCAATACCCTGACACCCACAGTGGGTGACAATATAGTCATCTCAGCTCCGGACCGTGGTACCACCAATGTCGTTTATCAATGGAATGGACCAGGAACCAATCTCACCAATCAATCCAATACACTTGAGATAAATGATATTAAGCTATCCCAGAGTGGGGTCTATAGTTTGAATGAAGGAAACAGTGATTGTAATACATCGTTAAGTGATACCATCCGTATCAATGTACAGTTAAAACAGGAAACCCCGCCCTGTACCAATACCAACAATACGGCCACCCCGTCCAGTATCCCGGCTACTACTTTCACCACCGTGAATAAATCTTTCAGCAGTACCTGGAATACGATTGCGCTTGAAGCCAGTGGCAGTTTCGGTTATCCTTCCTATACGGTATTGTTCAACTCTTATAACGGAAATACAGAGCCACGGGATGGTGTTTATACCACAGCCGATGTAGCCATTTTTAATCCGCTGCAGGAACCCAATGAAGTGTCCGTCAGTTTTATCTATTCCAGCAATTACTTTCATTGCCGGCCAGGTAATAAAGTTTATGTGTCACATGTAAATGGCAAACTTCAGGTCAGTTTTTGCAATCTTGAGTTTTCGTCTCCGCCTTTTGTTACGTCAGTCTCTGCCAAAATCACACAGTTAAACTAAAAGCAATTATAAGTAATAAATTCATTCAGACTGAACAATTTCATGTCCGCCGCCCCCCATTTCGGAAGACCCGCCTGTTCAGGTGCCGGTACCACCACACATTTCATCCTGGCGGCTTTTGCTGCGATCATTCCATTGAACGAATCTTCAAATACAATACAATCTTCGGGTAACACGTCAAGCGATTTGGCACATTCCAGGAAGACCATCGGATGTGGTTTGCCATAGGGGAGGTATTCGGCGGATGTGAAAACCTGGAACTGATCCCGGATATGTAGTTTGTCGACTACCACATCTACCAATGACATAGGGGAAGATGTCGCTAATCCGGTTCTTATATTTTGCTTATTGAAAAAGCCAAGAATCTCCGTAGCACCAGGCAAAGCAATGCCATTAGCTGCAATTTTTTCAATCGCTTTGCGGATTATCACCTGAACTGCTTCCGGTGCATGTGCAGGAGAAACCTGGTACTGCCTGAACCAATGCGCCACCCATTCTTCCGTACGAAGTCCTGTGCTGGTATGGTATTGTTCAAGGGTCAGACTGATTCCAAATCCGGAGAGCGTCTCAATCCCGGCTTCCTGCCAGAGGGGCTCACTGTCTATCAGCAAACCATCCATATCAAAAATTGCCGCTTTGTATTGCATCCTGCAAACTTTCATCAGTATATGCAGGTTTCCAAATAATCGGTTTACTTTTTCTTTTTCCCAAAGAAAATGCGGAAACCGACATTAAGGTTCAGTCCATGTGTATAGCCATTACCGCCGCCGGCTCCTCCACCGGTATAAGTCAGCTCCGAAAAGAGAGCGGTCCTGGGTCCTGTGAACCAGTTAAGACCAACACCGCCAAAAGCAGTCCAATCATTGAATTTTGCGGTGGATTTAAAACCACTGAAATCAGTGGTGGTCGTATTGGTCCGCATGTATTGTATACCGGCAACAAAATAGGGAACTACTTTATGTTTTGATTTCAGGTAATACCGGGTGTACAGATTGAAGCCGTATGAGTTTCCCCGGCTGGAATAATTGAGATTGCCAAAATTGTCTTTGATATTCACTTTGTTGAAGTTGAGCACAGGTCCGCCACCCACTTCCCAGCGGTCTTTCAGCATATACCCGATATTCGGAGTGAATTTAAAATTGTAAGATTTGAAACGTTCCCTGGATTCAAAGTTAAGGTTAAAAGGAGCGTCGGTGGAAGTGCTGAGGTTCCAGGTGCCTTTCTCCAGCTGAGCAGAAGCTACGGAACAAATGAATAGCGGCAGAATGATCAGGATTGGTTTCATGGTTTAATGTTTCCGCAAAACTATTTCCTGATCTGTTAACAAAGAGTTGAACGAATGTTAAATCCACTCACCATTCACTCCCTCACATCAAAAATCGCTTCCCCCTCACTTCTGTCTTTTTTTATATTGTACAAACGAATAATAACCCGGTCCTTTTTCGTAAGCTTAATCGTGTATTCTCCTCCTCCGTTTTTGATGATCGTACCCTGTGATACCGTTACAAGCAGGTCTTCATCTTTAACTTTAAACGCTTTGATGGATACTTTGTTTTCCTTAGTGAGATAGAGCGCACCGGGTGTTTCTGTTTCAATGTCCAGGCCTTCCACTTCCACCCGGAAAGTAACTGGTTGTTTCCGGTAGGCCCTGACCGGCCGACCTTTCTGTATCGCGGGAATCCATTTGCCGGAGAGATGCAATGCCCGGATCACTTCCTGTTCCATACCATAGCCGTGATTCGTCAATGCTTTGAAATCAGTAATCGAACTATCCCGGTTGACTATAAATTGTACCATAACGGTGTAAGTTCCGGCCGGGGCATTATTGTCCATTGGTACATCCCCTTTAACCGTTTTAGTCAGGAATTTCAACCAGGCTGACGATCCGCCTGGGTAAGAAGCTTCCACTTCCACCCGTTCAAATTTTACTGTGCCGTCATTTTTGGTACTGTCATTTGCCAGGACCTGAGCATAAGAGCGGATAGAGAGGAAACTCAGCAAGAGAAAAGTAAATACGGGCCGCATTTTCATACTGATAAGTTTTGGCCAAGATAGAAAATTTCTTTTTTTTCCTGATTGATTTTAATCCGGACAAATCAAGCAGTACCTTGCAGGCAATAATTTTTTATGGAAACAGAAATTTTCACCCTTTGCGATTTTGCGCAGGATAATCAGTCCAAACTCACCATCGTCGGCACGTTCGACAGTATTCAGGCTCCGCAGTTCCCGGTCACCCATCCCGGCTGTGCGATTGCCTGCCGCCTGCGTTTCGGGGTTAAAGAAACTGGTGATCATGAATTCAAAATTCAGCTGACAGACAGTACCGGCAAGGACCTGTTACAGCCTGTTACAGGCGTCATTACCGTCCGTCCGCCGGTAAATGGCCAGTTTGCTGCTGCGAATATTGTACTCAATTTTAACCAGCTCCAGTTTCCCCAACCCGGCCGATATTCTTTTTCGCTGATGGTGGACGGGCAGTGGGTGACCGGGCTGCCGCTGTTCCTGAATAAACTGGGGTAGTTACTACCGTATGCACCTGTTGAAATTTTTACTGGCTATTTTCCCCAAACCTATACTTTTGTACGGTTTTAAGATTATCTGGCTCAACCCGTTCAACTAAAAATGACAAATTCCTACCACGACCTCGTAAAGCAGACTTTTAATTTCCCCCAGGAAGGGATCGAAGTGGAAGATGGCAATCTCTATTTTAATGGCCTGGATCTGAAGGCCCTGATCGCCAAGTATGGCACCCCGATGAAACTGACCTACCTGCCCAAGATCGGGATGCAGATTCAAAAGGCAAAAATGATGTTTGCCAATGCGTTTAAGAAACATAAGTATGAAGGCAAATATTACTATTGCTACTGTACTAAAAGTTCGCACTTCAGTTTTGTGGTGGAAGAAGCCCTGAAGAATGAAATACACCTGGAGACTTCCTATGCATACGATATTGATATCATCAAAAAACTCTATGCCAAAAAGAAGATCACCAAGGATATCCATATTATCTGCAACGGGTTTAAAGAAAAAAGTTATACCCGCCGGATCGCCAACCTGCTCAATACAGGTTTCAGCAATGTGATCCCTGTGCTGGATAACAAGGACGAACTGAAGGACTATGCTCACTCTGTGAAAGTGCCTTTCAAACTGGGGATTCGGGTGGCTGCTGAAGAAGAACCCAACTTCCCCTTCTATACCTCAAGACTGGGCATCAGGGCCAAGGATATCCTTGAATTCTACGTGGACCGGATCGAAGGATATGAAAGCAAATTCCAGCTGAAAATGCTGCATATTTTCCTGAATAAAGGAATTAAGGATGATATCTATTACTGGAGTGAGCTGAATAAAGTCATCAACCTCTATTGCCAGTTAAAGAAAATTTGCCCCGAACTGGATTCGATCAATATCGGCGGCGGATTCCCGATCAAGCACTCCCTGGGATTTGAATACGACTACCAGTTCATGATCAATGAGATCGTGCGTAATATCAAAGTGGCCTGTAAAAAAGCCAAAGTTCCTATGCCGAATATCTTCACCGAATTTGGCAGCTACACGGTAGGAGAGAGTATGGCCCATATTTACAGCGTGATTGCGGAGAAGGTACAGAATGACCGGGAGACCTGGTACATGATCGACTCATCCTTCATCACCACACTTCCGGATACCTGGGGAATCGGGGAAAAATTCCTGATGCTGCCGGTCAACAAATGGGACCACGACTATCAACGGGTGGTACTTGGCGGGATTACCTGCGACAGCCACGACTACTACGATTCCGAAGAGCATATTAATGAAGTATTCCTCCCAAAGGTCAACGGAGACGGGGAGCCTTTATATGTTGGCTTTTTCCATACCGGCGCCTACCAGGACCAGATCAGTGGTTACGGAGGTATCAAGCACTGCCTGATCCCTTCGCCAAAGCATATCATTGTGGGGCATGATAAAAATGGTAAGTTAGTGGACTGGGTTTATGCCAAGCAGCAAACAGCGCAGAGTATGCTGAAGATATTGGGATATAAATAAGCTAGACGCGAGAGGCTAGAAGCTAGAAGGAAAAACAGCCCCTCCTTAGAAGAGTAATCAAAAAAAACAGCCAGATCGTGATTTACATGATCTGGCTGTTCCCTTCTAGCTTCTAGCTTCTCGCTTCTAGCTATGCCGGCTATACCTCTTCCACTCCTTGATTTCAAACTTGCTGTAACGGGAACGGTCAACCTGGTTTTTATCCAGGTAAAAGCGGTTGTCAAATCCTTTCCAGTAGAGCATTCCCTGCTGTCCGCGGTGAAAGTAATTGCCATTGGCATGTCTTGCCATGGTAAAGCCAGGATGTGGAGTGATGATCAGGGGTGCCCCGGCCAGTTGATTATTGTATGAGGGTCTGGGTGGCGCGTGCTGACGGGTGACCGGGGGCGGACCGTCATTTCTTTTTTCTTTATTGGCCCAGACACGGCTGTGGCCACAACTGCTGAATACTACCGCTGCGGTCAGCGCCAGTACGGAGGTAAGAATAAATGTTCTTTTCATGCATCTGATTTTTTATGGTGAAGAGATTGAGACTGTTTATTGATTATCCCGGGTTCGTTTGGTCCGTACCCCGCCACTGTTCCCGCTTCGTTGTACAGGAACCAGGGTATCGGTTGGTATTTTTGCCGGATTATTCCCGGATTGGACGAGTATCACACTGTCTGTTGTTGTCACCGGTTTTGTTAAAGTAAGGGCATCTGTACCCGTACTATCTTCATCCGCACCCAGAAACCGGACAGTCGTGGACGTTTGGCCGTTTGTCGGACCGGTCCGGGGGCCAAATACTTTACTGCTGTATTGTTTTCCCATCGCACAACTGGCAGCCAATGCCAGGATCAGCATCAGAATCACCGCTTGTAAAATTTTACTGGTTTGCATGAGGAATGCCTTTATTTTAGTCCCGTGAACGTTTGTTTATATCCAATTCATTTGCCATAAACTCTTAAAAAATGTTAGCATGAAACAATTTTTCATAGTATTAACAGTACTGGCTTTCAGCATCAGCAGTAAAGCACAGACGGCCGAAGATTCAGTAAAAGCCGTGGTCACGAACCTTTTCACCGCGATGATTAAGTCTGATACCACCTTGCTGAAATCCTGTTTTGCCGATAGTATGGTATTGCAGACTATCGCCCGGAGTAAGAGCGGGGGAGCAGAAGTAAAAAGTGAAACTGCCGCAACCTTTGTGAAAAGCATCAGTTCCCTGAAACCAGGGTCTGCGGATGAACAGATTACATTCGGAACGGTCCTCATCGATGGACCGCTGGCCCTGGTCTGGACACCTTATAAGTTTTATTATAACGGCCAGTTCAGTCATTGCGGCGTCAACTCCTTTCACCTCGTTCGTTTCAAGGATGGGTGGAGGATACAGTATCTGATTGATACGAGAAGAAGAACAGGTTGTGAAAATTAGTCGGGAGTTAGTAGTCGGGAGTCAGGAGTCGGGAGTCAGGAGTCGGGAGTCGGGAGTCGGGAGTCGGGAGTC
>CAZLRY010000086.1:9026-10961 GCA_964561675.1 uncultured Chitinophaga sp. | reverse complement strand
TTATGAAACCAAACATGGGAACCGCCGACCGCATTATTCGTGTATTACTCGCTGCCGTATTTGCTTACCTGTATTTCAGTGGAACCGTAGCCGGAACACCCGGATTGATCCTGGTGATCCTGGGAGGAGTATTTCTGCTGACCAGCCTGGTTAGTTTTTGTCCGCTGTATACACTCGTAGGTATGAATACCTGCTCCACGAAGAAGTAGTTTAATCCTGTATGTTATAATGTATTGAAGTTCCCCCTGGGGGAACTTTTTTTGTGTGGTTAACTGCTGTACCCTGCTTTGATTATGTCAGAGGACTGCGGTTAAAATATGAACAACTATTCGTATGAAATAATATTTAAATGTTATGATTTTTGTCAGTTTTGTATGATAAATGCTGTCTGACCTCTTTATTTCTATCCTTTAAGTAATTAACATCCGGTTTTATCTGCTATTCTATAACTAACTTTAGCCAGATTCCGGTTAAGTGTTTATTTCAAAAGCCGTTTTTTCAGCTGCTCGTTCTACAACCAACTTAAAATTTGACCCATGAGTGAGACCGTTTTCATCAACTTCCGTGGAGGCATAATTGCCCCCGACATGCTTTATAATATAATGGTGGCTATTCAGCGGATCCGGATACCCTTTGTACGCTTTGGTCTCCGCCAGCAGTTAATGGTGGAACTTGAGCCCTATCATCTCGAGGATTTTTCTACCTCACTCACTGATCTGGGTATCTCATTTACTACCAACGTGAATGAACAGCCGAATATTATCAGTTCCTATCCGGCCGATGAGGTCTTTATCCAGGATACCTGGCTTACGGAGACCATCTATAAGGATCTGCTGGATGCGATCGATTATAATCCGAAGATCAAAGTGAATATCTGCGACAATAACCAGAGTATCACGCCCATGCTCACCGGTAATATCAACTGGATTGCTGCTGCCGGGAGTCCGCATTACTGGCATCTCTTTATCCGGTTTCCCCGTACCAATGTGGTGTATGAATGGGATCAGCTGACCGCCACGAAGGATTTGCCCAAACTGACTCGTTTGCTGGATGAGCTGATCGTATCCCGGGAGGCGGATTTTATCGACAATCCTGCTGCGGATGGGGAGAAGCTTTTCAGCCTGCTGAAAAAGGAGGGGCTGGATCTCAAACCAGCACCCGTTAAAGCCTATCTGCCGCCTTTCAATCTTCCTTATTACGAAGGACTGAACCGGTATGGCGATAAATACTGGCTGGGGATCTACCGCCGGGATGAATATTTCAGTGTAGCCTTTCTTAAAAAGCTCAGCGAGTTCTGTGTGGAAACCGGGATTACCCAGCTCTGTTGTACTGCCTGGAAGTCCATCCTCATCAAGGGGATCAAAGAAGAGGATAAGCTGGGTTGGAACCTGCTGCTGGAGGAGTTCATGATCAATATGCGTCATGCTGCGAATGAACTGAACTTCCAGGTGGAGGATAATTCAGTGGAAGCCCGCGAACTGAAATCTTACCTTGTAAAGAACCTGGGTGTTGAAGATACCCGTTCTTTTGGATTGTGTATCGGGATCAAGACCAGACGGAAGAGTGAGATCTTCAGCAGCATCCTGGTGCGGCGACGTTATGTGATCAATTTGCCCTTCCTGAAACTGTTTAAAGTCTACGACATACTTTGCGCCCAGGATTATAATCCCAATGAACGGACTGCTGAGATCTACAGCAGCTATAACCCGAAGTTTGTATTGGCCGAGCAGGTACGGCGGAGTATCCTCAAATATTACCGTGACCGCAAAGAGGCGAAGGAGAGGCCGGTGGAAGCGGATGTGGCGCAAATGAATTAGGGTGGTTTTGCCTGCGGCAAAAGGGTTGGCCATGGATTGATTTGCCTGCGGCAAAAAAGGGTAGCCACGAAAGGTCACGAAAGGGCACGAAATAATACAGAAAGGCAGGCCACGGATA
>CAZLRY010000086.1:0-8926 GCA_964561675.1 uncultured Chitinophaga sp. | reverse complement strand
CACGGATTGATTTGCCTTCGGCAAATGGGTTCGCTACGAATGTCCACGAAATATTCCTCAGAAGGGGCTGTTGACTACTAACTACTAACTACTAACTACTAACTACCAACTCCCGACTAACTTACAGGGCTTCCTCCGTATCTCCGCACATCAAAAATTCTTTTGCATAAAAGGCTGACTGCGAACAGGTAGAGGAACAATTGTTTTTCCATTGAATAAAATAGCGGCCATCACTGAATTCCTTCACACTGCTGGCACCAGGGGCCAGATCAAAGGACAAGACGGCGTCCAATGGTACAAACTGGGCATTGAAGGTCTTAGCCACTTCCACACGCTGGGAGACGGAAGTCGTGTTTTTAAAAGTAACACGGGTGGTTTCGTTGGTTTCGCAGGCGAGACCATCGTCGCCGGATTTAGTACAACTTACAGTAAGGAATGACAGCGTAAATGTCAGCAGGATAGACAGGAGTGATTTCATTGGTTCTGTTTTAAGCATGATTACAATTTTAACCGGTTGAATGAACCGGTACCAGCTATACATCGGACGACGCAGAAAAGGTCATCAACTGGCTTTATACAATGCTTTTAAACAGCTATCTGTCAACTGGTCTGATTGGATCTAACGGAAAACCTGTCAGTAATCGGTTTGCCCTCATGCCACCGGCCAGGGTCTGGTATCTGTTAGTTTACTGCCAGGCCGGCCTAAGTAACTATACTTGTATTCAAAGAAGGAAGAACGAAACATTATAAATCCTGCCATTTGCAGGGTAGTATTGCATTCCCTTTGCCTTACCGGCAAAGTCCTGGCAAAGATTCATTCTGCGAAATACCAATTTAATAATCCCTCCTTTTCATGAACGGCCGATCAGCAGATGAAAACATGTCAATATACCATTGCGGGAATTATTTTATTACTGGGACTCAATTTTCAGTCACAGGCCCAAACAGTAACTAAAGTAAAAAGCGACTGGCACCTGGGTTTCAACAGTGGCTTCTATGTATACCAGGGTGACCTGACCCCGTCTGTGGCCGGTTCCTGGAAAACAGTGAAACCAGGCGTGGCATTTACCCTGTCAAAAACATTAAATCAACATTTATCACTTCAATATGCCTTATCCCTGGCTACCCTTGAAGGAGATGATATGAAATACAAGTCCAGTCAGTACTACCGTGGGCTTCGCCGTTTTTATTTCCGCAGTACGATTGCGGAATTAACTGTCTCCCACCAGTTTTATTTCCGCCATCAGTTTAACCGTGAACTTCGTTTTCAGCCTTATTTATCGGCAGGAGCGGGGGTAGGTTTTTTACTCAATAGTCAGCGCAACAGCAGTCAGACGGTCTTTAGTTATTTTGCGGCCGATAACCTGCAAAATAAAGTTGCGGAGGATTCCACTTATGGGATGCCATCAATAATCCTGGCCATACCTGTTGGTCTGGGATTTAATTACCGGCTGAATGAACGCTTACTATTTAATATGGAAGGACTCTATCGTTTTACTTCTTCCGATTACCTGGATGGGTTTAGTCGTGCAGGTAACAATAAAAAGAATGATTATTATTACGGGCTTTCTGTCGGGATACGCGTTTTACTTGGAAAAAAATCAGGTGGCAAGCATGCAGCACCGGTGCTCGTTCCTGTACCCCAACCCGCACCTTTGCTAAAGTTAAAAAATGAGGAAGCGCCTGTTTTCCCGGATAAGGACCTGGATGGCATTGCCGACAGTATTGACCGGTGTCCGCAGGAGAAGGGCACGATGGAGTTTTATGGTTGTCCGGCCATTCCGGCCCGACAGTCTGTAAATGCGCCTGCCGCAGTTGCCAAAGCAGCTCCCATATTACCGGGCTTTACTATATATTTTTCCTATGACAGATCCAGTCTGGATGGGGCCGGTTTTGCCAACCTGAACGAAGTGATCCGGTTACTCAAAGCTGATCCTGCTTTGAATGTAGTGTTGAAGGGACATACAGATATGAAGGGAAGCCTCGAGGCTAATTATAAATTGTCACTCAGTCGCTCAAAGGTCTGTGCGGACTATCTGGCCTCTTACGGGATTGACCGGAACCGGATTAAACTGGAGGCTTACAGCAAACTGCAGCCTGCTGCAAATCCCGCCGAAGAAAGATTACAGTGGAAGAACCGGAGGGTGGAAGTGGTGCTGGAGCAATGATCCGGCAACATACGGAACTATACTTCTATAAATGACTTACCGTATCTCCTGTCTGAACTTCGGACAGGAGATTTTTGTTTTACGTCCCTGCCCGTTCTTTCTTCTTTTCTCCCGTTTAATCAACAGATCCGCCGAATACTAAAAACGCCTAAGTTTAACATGGAATATTCCGTTATTAGACCACTTACAGTAAAACATGTCCCGGGCGCTTTTTATATGGTTGATTTTTTTATTTTCAATCCCCTTGCAGGGTCAGGATCCTGCCAATAACCGGTTTGTGAATTTTGGCAGCAAGGACGGGTTGCCGGAGAAATATATTTACAATATCACCCAGGATAAAAAGGGGTATATCTGGGCCGGTACCGGCACCGGTTTATTCCGTTATGATGGCATTAGTTTTAAACCATTCCGGAGTCCGCTTGATAAAACCGGTGCTAATATTTCCAATATTCTGCAGGCTGTGTATACAGATCAACGCGGATATCTCTGGCTGGGAAGTCTCAACGACCTGCAATGTTATGATCCGGCAACCAATCATTTCTGGCGGCCGGCACAGCAGGATACCCTGATCCGTAAGCTGGGCAGTTATTATATCAACCGGTTTACACCTTCTGCAGATGGGGGACTTTTTATCCAGACGGCCAACCGTTTTTTTTACCGGTTTGATCCCCGGGATTCCAGTATCCGTGATTATTCTTCATTATTTCCGGTTACAGCATCTCGTTATACATTAAAAGTTATTGAATATAAAGGAACTGTATTCGCCGTACATGCCGAAGGAATCTACCGCTTCACTCAATCCGGGAAGGAAGCCGTTTTTTACCCTTTCCCTTTTAAGGGAGATGAAATCACCAATGCGGCCATTGCCTCAGAAGGGATACTGCTGACCAGCTATACGCATGGGCTGCTTGTATTCCTGCCCGACACCGGACAGTATAAAGAATCACGGCACAATGATCCGAAGCTGAGACTCAATAACCTGTTTACCGTATTGGAGAAGAATAATGAACTATGGCTGGGCTCTTACCCGCTCTTCCGGATGAAAGAGGGCCGGCTGACAGCCTGGGAAAACCAGCGGCTGAACGAACATGAAATCATGGCCAATAAGATCGGGGATCTTTTTTTTGACCGGGAAGGGAATCTCTGGATCGGGAGCCACAACGGAATAAGTATGATGTCCTGGCAAAACCAGCAGATTGAAACAGTTCAGTTTAAGGATCCCGTTACCGGTACCCAGGTGGAACCTACCGGTGTTTTCAACCTGCCAGGCTCCAATGACCTGCTGGTTCCCAATACTTCCTCAACCGGATTGATTTATTATTCCTCACGGGATAAAAAGATCAGTGTGATTCCTAATCCATTGGTGAAAGAAAAAGGGAGCAGCCGGATCATTGGATTGATTCTCCTGAATGACGGTTCCGTTATTGCATCTGATGATCAGCATTTATTCAGGTTTGATCCGTTGATCCGTAAACTGATCCCGTTTGAACTAAAGGATCAGGATGGCAAGCCGGTGATCAATGTGGGCCGTAACCTGATTGACCGGAGGGGGCATGTCTATATCAGCTCACATAATAACGGGTTTTATATCTGGAAACCGGCAGAAAACCGGGTATTCCATTATAATAAAACAGTAGTGGATCCGCTGGCCGATCTGGAAAAAGATAATCTGCTCTATCCCTGTCTGGCTGATAGCCGGGACCATATCTGGTTTACGTCTTCCACTGGTGTGTACGAATACCTGCCGGGGCAGCAGAAATGGAATCACTATAATGCGGAAGGTATCGATGACCTACCTGCCATGACCCAGACCACTTATATCGCAGAGGACCGTCAGGGACATATCTGGGTGACCACTCAAAACAACGGGTTGTACGAGATCTATACTGAACATGGAAAAAAGCAGATCCGGAATTTCGGCAAGAATTCAGGGATCGGACTCAGTACGGATTATTGTATCAAACTAAAAGCGGATAAACAGCAGCCATATTTATGGCTGACCACCATAAATGGATTACATCGTTTTGACCCGGTTGCCCGACGGATCATCAGTACGCTTTCTATACAACATGGCCTGGCGAAAGACGGGGGTAGTTATTCGTATAATATTACAGATAGTAATCAGCTGGTACAAATGTATTACGGGGCCGCAAGTTTTATCAACCTGAATAATTACCGTTTTAATACCCAGGCACCAAAGGTGGAGTTTACATCGGTAAGCGTGATGGATAAAGAAGTACTTTATACAGCTATTTCCGATAAGCCTATTGAGCTGGATCATAATCAGAATTTTCTGCAGTTTGAATTTTCTGCTCTGCAGTTCAATAACCATAACCAGTTACAATATGCCTACCAGCTGGAGGGGGCGGATAAAGATTGGATCTATAGCGGCAACCGGAACTTTGTATCCTATTCAGGGTTGGGGCCGGGTAAGTATATCTTCCGGGTCAAAGCGGCAAATAATGACGGGGTATGGAGTAACCAGGAAACCCGGATAGAGCTCCTGATACGGGAACCGATCTGGAGAAGAGACTGGTTTCTGGTTCTTTGTGCCGGTTTATTGATGCTGGGTCTCTGGTTGATTTACCGCTTCCGGATAAAAGGTATCCGACGGGAAGAAAGCCTGAAAGCCGGTTTCCATCAACAGCTTGCGGATATGGAAATGCGGGCTTTACGGGCACAGATGAATCCTCATTTTATCTTTAATTCACTCAACAGTATCCAGAAATATATTTTAAAGAATGATCAGTATGCCGCTTCACAATACCTGACCAAATTTTCACGACTGATCCGCCTGATTCTTGATCATAGTAACCAGAATAATATACTGCTCAGCAGTGAAACGGAGTTGCTGCAACTCTATTGTGAAATGGAAAGCCTTCGCTTTGACCACCGGTTCAATTACCGGATTCAGGTCGACGCCTCGTTGCAACCCGATACCCAGGAAATTCCTTCGATGCTGATACAGCCCTATGTGGAGAATGCGATCTGGCATGGCTTGTTGCATAAAGAAACTACAGGTAACCTGCTGATCGAATTTAAAAGGACAGCAGACGGCCAGTTAATCGTAATGGTGGAAGATGATGGGGTAGGCAGGTCCAGGGCAGCAGAACTGAAAAGTAAACAGGTATTGAAGAAGAAGAGCTATGGAATGCAGATCACGGAAGACCGGATAGCCCTGATCAACCGGTTGAATAGTATACAAGCCAGCTGCCGGGTACTGGACCTGACCGATGAACAGGGCCGGCCGGCTGGAACGAGGGTGGAGCTGGTAATCCCGTTGAAACAACCAGATCAATCTTAAATAAAGAAAAATGATTCAAGCGTTAATTATCGATGACGAGAAAAATGCGATTGAAGTACTTGAACTTCAATTGTCCCGGTATTGTAAGCAGGTTCAGGTGCTCGCCACTGCACAAGGTGGAGTACAGGGAATTGAACTGATCCGCAAATACCAGCCAGATCTCGTTTTCCTGGATATAGAAATGCCACATAAAAACGGGTTTGATGTGCTGAACGAAACAAAGGATTGCCGGTATAAAGTGATTTTCACTACCGCATATGATCAGTTTGCGATCCGGGCTTTTAAATTTTCTGCCGTGGATTATTTGCTGAAACCTATTGATATCCGTGAACTGCAGGAGGCCGTGGAAAAGGCCGCGATAAAGGAGGAGCAGGGCTCACTGGACGAAAAGCTCCAGGTGCTGATCAGTCAGTTACAGGCACCTGTCCGGCAGGAACGCATTGCCCTGCCGGTTGGTGATGGCATGCAGTTCTTTCATACCGATGAGATCCTGCGTTGTGAAAGTGACAGCAACTACACTCATATTTCATTGACCAATGGGAAAAAAATAACCATTGCCAAAACCCTTAAAGAAGTGGAAGAGAGTCTGCGGGGAGTTGATTTTTACCGGATTCATCAGAGTCACCTGGTGAATATGAACCATATCAGTAAAGTAGTGAAGGGCGAAGGAGGTTATGTGGTTATGAAAGATGGCACCACTATTACTATCAGCCGTAATAAAAAGGAAGCATTTCTGGAAAGTTTCCGTAAACTCTGATCAGCCATAACTGCAAATACTCAATAAAAACCGCAGGATACTAAAGCACTGTTCCGGCTAACCGGAATTCTAGGCAATTTAAAGGCGTCAAATCCACACCATGCGCCTGGCCCTTATTTTTTTTTGCCTGATTGTCTGTATTCAACCGGTATCCGCACAGCTTGACTGGAAGCAACCAACCGTATATACCTATAATGGAAAAGAAGCCGAAATCCTTTACCGTTATGGTGATGTGGATAATATGAATATGGGTTGGTCTCCGGGATATAATCCCTTCTCAGGCAATAACACATTGCCGCATATATTTCCGTTTGAGCCGGCACCTTCAGATCCGGCAGGTACAGACCGTATCATGGTTTGTTCCGGGTACAAAGCCGGCAACCGGAATACTGATGGCTATACGGCGGTCACTGAGCGACCGGTAAATAACCCGGTTCCCCTTTTCTTGAAATGGGATAAAAAAGACGTGTTGGTGAAAAAGGTGGTGATGCAGTTGTTTGTGGATGATTTTCAGCCAACGGTATTCGGTAAAAATTACCAGGTCTTTTTTGATGGCGAACGGATACCGTATCTGGAATATGTGATCAATTCACTTTCGCAATCAGGCCCCATTGGTAAACTGATCACCATTGATATACTGCCCCAATACCTGTCTTTTTTTGAAGATGGCGAACTCTCATTGATCATAGATGACCCCTATACTGATTCAGGAGATGGGTTCGCGATTGATTTTGTACAGTTGCTGATTAACCCCAAAAACACCAGCACCAGCGTGGTAAAAGGGAAGGTACTGCATCAGCAAACCCGTAAACCAATCGCCGGCGCATTGGTTACTGCTTCCAACGGAGCACAGGTCTATACCGGGAAAGATGGTCAGTTCAGACTCGGGGGAATGACCCCCGGACTGGCAGTGATCAGTGCCATGAAGACCGGGTTCCGTCAATCTTTTGTCAACACAGATGTGAATGTAAAAACGGCATCCATTGTAATTATCCTTGAACTGTATCCTTTTGCAAATGAAGATGCCGGCAGCATGCAACGTATCCTGAAGGAAAAAGGCCAGCTGGATCTTTATGGAATCAGGTTTGATGCAAACAGTGATAAGATAAGGCCGGAATCTGCATCTCTGCTCAGTGAATTACTCGCATTGCTTCAGCAAAATCCTAAGTTGAAACTGGAATTCAGCGGGCATACAGATGCAGATGGGGATGAAGCCGCCAACCTCAGCCTTTCAACGAAACGGGCAGAAGCGGTATTGGCCTGGTTAAAAAACAGAAACGCTCCTGTAAATAACCTTGTGGCAAGAGGCTATGGAGAAAGCAAGCCCATCGCCAGCAACAAAACCGCTGAAGGAAAAGAACTGAACCGGCGGGTGGAAATAAAAGTACTAAGTCAATAACCTTAATTCATAAACCGCTATTCATGAAACGTATATTTTTTCTGATTGCTTTCAGTTTTCTTTTCGCAGGCAGCGTGAAGGCACAACCTTTATCCCGGGAAAAAGACCTGAAACCCCTGGCACTTAAACTCGAACCGGATGGCAGCGATAAGGAAGTGCTCGTGGCGGCTGCCGAAGGATCGGCATCGGAGAAAGGAGAGCTGATCCTTCTTTCAGGACAGGATATGTTCCAGCCCCTCATTATTATGGTATATGCCGGCAATACAGCTAATCCGGTGCAGGTAAGTCTGCATAAGGATAGCTGGGATGATAACGAAATGAGTGCATCTACTGATGCGTCGGAAGGCTATTGTGAATTCAAGGTCCGGTCTGCCGGTGAAGTTGGTATTAAGCTCAAAGGCAATGCAGCTTCCTATGTGGTGATGGCTATGGCGGGAAAAGAAATTATGCCCAAGATTGAATCCCCCTTTGTTAAAAAAGGAAAGGAAAATAAAGAGGCTGGTAAAAAAGAGGAAGGAAGCAAATCCAATACCCTTTTATATGTGATCATTGGGGTGCTAGCCATCGCTCTGATCGGGGTGCTGATAAAGTTTGCCGGCCGGAAAAATAAAACAGTCAGCCTGTTATTGATTAGTCTGAGTCTGGCAACACTCACCTCGGCACAAACCCGCATCAAGGGAAATACGGTAGAGGAGATTCGTGCGGAAGTGGAACGCATACTGGAAAAGAATGAGAAAGAAGAACGGGAAAAACTCGATAAAGTAAGGGAGCACACGGAAAAAGCGTATAAGATACTGAAAGGGGGAAAGGATTTATGGGAGGCTTATAAAAACCTGGGCTCCTGTATGAATACGGCTATCCCGGCGGGCATGCCTTCGGTACCTACATTTTGTTATGAAGCCGATATGAATGAATCCGGCGAAGGTCCCTGTGCCAAATGTTTTGAACAGGCCAGGGCCGGGTTCAATGAAGTACGTTACAAGTTCATCAAGCTGGCCATCATCTACCGTTGTACCAAATCCTTTGCTGATAAATCCATGGCTTTCGGGGATGATGTATCCTCCATACACGGGGTATCAGGATTGGCCTGGCAGGCGGAGAAAAGAAAGATCGAAGAATCGGTGGAGCGGCTGAAGAAATCATATGATGATAAGTATATCGAATTGTTGCAGCGCTTACAGGAATCCATGATCGATATCGCGGAATGTGAAGAAGAATTTGGGGAGCGCGATTGGTACGACCGGTTTGGATTTATGTTCTACGAATTTATGAAGGAGAAATACAGGAGGACGGATTGA
>CAZLRY010000085.1:0-10992 GCA_964561675.1 uncultured Chitinophaga sp. | reverse complement strand
ATACTATAAGGGTGTTTATCAACAGTCATGAATTGGTGGAGAATTTCTATCCTGTAGTGCTCAGGGAATCCCACTTGAAATTAATTCTATAAAACTGATTGAACAATAGGGGTTTACCGTTAGGGCTTGCTGAATACTTACTTACTTCCCGATACAGGAATTCCTTTCAGCTGATGTTCAATGCATTCCGCAATAAGGCACCAATGCGGCAACTGGAAAAGGTCAAACAAAGGAAAAGAAGAACAAAATTTTATCAAGATAAAAATTTAATGTGACGATTAATAATCATTCCTTGATGCTCTATATCATCCCTCTCCTTTTCGAAAATTATCATTATCGCCGCAAATTCAATAAAAGACATATGATAAGAAATGCTAGCTAGGAACTTTCAAAAAATTGGGCAATTCAGCGTAGTTGACACAAATTCTACTATAACTCAAACTAGCTTCCATTATTCGAATTTTTAGCTCCGTTGTTAATAGGTTAAGCATATCGCCTTGTATTGGGAAACCAGACATTATATTTGAGAAATTATCAGGACCTGACATCCCCACATAGAATTATAAATCCATTTTCTGATCATAGTAAATCCCTTCCCAAGTCTTAAAACAATCTATTCCATAATAGTTTCCTGACAGGGAAAAAAAGAGATCATTCTCGAAATCAGTAATTAGATAACTGGAAAATGTAGTTGATTGAATACAAATTTGTCCTTCACGAACAAATTTTGAGTTTAAATTCGCCAATGCTTTTCTCAAAACAGCTGTATTATCCATGATTCTTAATTTTTTGAATTAGTTGTAATGGACAGATTCCCAGAAATTATACCATAGATATTCTTACATTAATTTTCTGCCAATTTGGCTTGAAAGGGTTAATTCAATAGGTACAAAAGTGATTATCCCCTACAGCAATGGTGATTATTTGTCAATCGATTAATACTAGTCGAATAAAGTCGACCACCCATTTCCATATCAATAGACAGGTGCCATTTGACCGAAGGCGCAGGAAGTCCTCCATTTGCATATTCGGATAAAAACTCAGGAATGAATACTATCGCTTTCGGCTTTTGCCGCAAGCTGCTGCTTATACATCGATAATTCTCATTCGAATTCTCCTGTCACAACTAAAGGTTGAGGCATGCTTATTTTTTGTCTTTTGTCGCGCCCTTGTTCCAAACATCCATTGCATTTACAAAGTCTTTTGTATCAAATTGTAAAAGACTGAACAGATAGTTGGCCAGTGGCTTGGCCAGCTGCTGGCTGGAGTCCAGAATACCTGCAACGTTGGTCTTAAATACACCATTTTTTTCCAGTTGCTTGTAAATATCGATCACTGACCGGAATAAAATGCCTTCATTCAATACAATTCCCGCTTTCTGGAAATAAGGGCTGTGACCAACATGATGCGTAAGATTCAATACAACATTTAGTTGCCGGAGAAAAGAATGCGGATGATCGTGCGCTTCGAAATATATTTCTTCTGGTTTAGTTGAAAAGTTAAGCGTATAGTTTAGCAGACAACATCCAAAAAACACGAAAGTATCCATAGTGTTCTCTATTGTCACCTTATCCTTAAATGTTCTTTCAATATACTGCTCTATATGAGTAGCGACATTGATTGTTGCATAGGTATCTGCGTTTATTTCAAGTATATGCTTCACTCGATCATAACAGGCTTTGCCAGCAAGATTGTATCGTTCCTTTATAGCAATATTCTCTTTTTTGCCGCTTAATTGAAAAAGGTGAGCCAATTCATGGTAATAGGTAAACTGCGTACAGATCTGGAAGGCTAGGACATTAGCAGTGTTGTCAAATTTACTGAACGTGTCAGGAAGTAGCTGGGTGAAGAAATCCGCTAACGGCTTGTTGTCATGGTAGTTTTCAAAACAGGAACGAATCAGGCCGACATTAATCTCTATGATAAAATTCTTGTTCCTGATTCCCGCACCTGCATTTACTTCAAAACTGTTGGTAAACAAGAAAACATTCGGTACTATAGGTTCTTGTTTGGACTGTATATCGAGGTTTTCGCGGCAAAACGAATAATAACCCGTGAAGAAATCTTTATAATCGCTTTCACTGAAATTATAAACATCTTCCGGTAAAACTGCTTTTATAGCAATTGCATTCTCTATTTCTTCTGTATACGTCATATTGAATTTGGTTTTTTGATTGAGCCAGATTACCTCATATCCTTACTATGCGTCTGCGTTATTTTTTTAAAAAAACCCAGCTCTTCCTTAATGGAATCAGCATTGGCAATGAATTTTTCATCGATCTCCGGCATATTCAGATAATGCAGGTCAAATGTAAAATTGTCTTCAGAGGTCCTACCTATAGCGATACCAATGATCTTTTTTGCTTCCGGAAACTGAGCTCTTGCAACTATGCAACGAAGCCCCAACTCAGCCTCCTTATGTTCCCAGTTATCGGCGGTTAAAGGCATAAAAACGTAGGTGTGCTCTGCCCCATCAAAAGGCTTGATCATCCTTGCTTTTACCTTCGTTTTAGAGGCATTCTCCAGGATCAGGCCAAGTTCCAATCTGTTGATCCGGGGTTCCAGGTTGATCAAACGAATCGCTCTTTCCATATCCCGCCTTTTCTCATGGGATACTCCGGGCTTCACATAGTCCATATAAAAGCGTTGGATCATCATGTCCCACACATAACTCACTTCGATAACAGTTTTCCATTGGGCATACTTTTCACTCTTGCTATAATCCTCCCAAAGATTTTCCCCAACCAGAACAACATCTTCGTCAACATCCAGTGAAAGTCCGGTCTGCAGGTAAAAAGCAAGAAAATCTGTTTCATAAGGCAGCATGATGGTGTGCTTTTCAGAAAACCTTTGCTTCGCCAATAAATAATTGGTGAAGTCAGTGACAGTATCCAGTTCTTTTAAAATGGTAGTAGTAGCTTTTTCATCGAACACATTGACGTACCCATTTTCAAAATCTCCCATTGGTAGCGGATAATAATCCTTGCTGCCAAACGCGATAGCAACCCTGTGTATGATCCTTTTCTCTTTTACTGGCAGTGTGATAATGTGATCCGAATTCTTAAGCTGAATACTGTCAACAGTATTAATAAATCTTTCTGCGCCGTATATCTGAGAAATGGATTCTATAATTGCCTTCTTTACCCACCTATCATAAACAACTACTTCGTCATCATGCTGGGAGGGTGTAATATCTTTCACTGAAAAAATTATGATCGTATTATGACAGACAACCAAAAGATCGCACAGTTCTTTCCCTTTCTTTCCGATTGGGCCTGGAAAACTCCAAAATGGTAAAAAAGACATTGCACATAGATCAGCTACAAATTTTTCTGATGTTGTCATTTTAATAAATTTCACATTAAAGTTCTTCCCCAAAAACTACTTACGATGTAAACAACATGATTTCT
This sequence comes from uncultured Chitinophaga sp., assembly GCA_964561675.1. Lineage (GTDB taxonomy): Bacteria > Bacteroidota > Bacteroidia > Chitinophagales > Chitinophagaceae > JJ008. The sequence goes on along the minus strand of CAZLRY010000085.1, from coordinate 7,582 downwards.
GCAAACTGGTACTCATTTTTTCCTGTATCAAGGATCGCGATATAAGAGTTTACAGGCTCACGCTGGAACGTTTCCCTGATATACTTTCGGAAATACTCGATAAATCCATCTTCATGCGGACCTGTCCAATAGGACAGCATCCAGCTTTTGTCGGAATCATTGTCATCACCTGCGATTCGGAAATCGTGGTTATAGCCGTCCCGTTTGAAGCGATTTTTGATCGTGGTTATATTATCCAATATTTGCTTCTTCGTCTTCGATCCGAATTCCAGTAACTGTACAGCCGCATCGAGACCAAATTCTAAGTTCGATTCTTCCAGTGCACGGACCAGTGTTTTTACAGGCTGAATCGAATAGTGCTTCAGTTTTTGCACCGGCTTTTTAGTGACTCCTTCCTGGTACAGGTAGTATTTATTGTATTCCTCCATCATTGATTCCAGAAGGATACCGGAAAGCTGGTCATACTGGCCTTGGACAATATCATCGAAACGAAGGTTGCGCTTGAGGTAATAACCAAGCAGATCAAGCTCATCCAGTACCTTGAATTTTTTATGCTTGAAGAACTCTTTACGCCGGTGGAGGTATTGTATAAAATAGGCTGGCCCTTCCATATGCTCACAGATCACCCGGAGATCATACAGGCTTACGATCCAGGGAAATGTTTCCTTCGTAAAAAGACCGAGGGTATTATCCAGCTTCAAATTGCACGAAATGGCGCTGATGCTCTCAATGGTTAGCGAAATAAAAAATGAATTTTGAAACGTTGTTCCGTCAATCGTCACTTTCCTTCCTTGCCTATCTTCAAAAACGGCCGCAGGATTACCAGCTAAATACTGCTGAGTACGGGTTGCCTGGTAATGGGAGTCTTTAACAAGATCATCAATATGGTTCTCCAACCTGTCAATATATCCTTTCTTTGCACGGTCATGTATCCGGTGACCTTTGGCTTCGATGAAAAATGAATTGGTACCGAGAATGACCAATCCGTCCATTTCACCACCTGGATATTTAAGGTGAGTATAATACTGCCCTCCTTTAAGGACGCTTTTGATATGCTCCATTCCTTTTTCCATCAGGTAATCGTGCCTGGTCTCCATATAACGTGCCTGCTTTTTGCCATCTTTTATCAGTGTACCAGCGAAAAGACGGTCGAGCGAATAATCCAGCAGTGACAATGAAGGAGCCATATATTGATTTTCATGCCTGATCAGCGGGCGATCCTTCAAAGGATGCATGATCTCAGGCTCGGAAAAATCGGCGTTGATCTCACCGAACCCAAGAGAGAGAAACGAAAAAAAACTGCGTACTGTTTCTACTTCCAGATTCTCTTCCTCCGCGATAAGTTCGGGTGTAAAACTTAAACGGTCACCCATCATCACCATCTGGTAGGTCGCCATGCTTTCATAAAAATGCATTTCGAGTGCCCGGTCATCCCAAGTGCAGTAAGCATCCAGCATTTCCTGCGGATAGAATTGCTGTGGCTTTTTCTTGCTTTTTTTATAAGCCAGGATCTCCTTCAGCATTTGCTGGGAATTTGATTTTAGTTGCATGATCGACTCCTGCATGCGCTTATTCACAAGATCGGCAATCGTGATGCAGATACGGACGGCTTCTTTTATTGTAAAGCCAAGTTCCTTTTTGAAATAATCGTCGTACCGATCATACAACTCTTCCAGAAGGTCCCAGTGATGTGATTCAAAGGTTTCGTTGCGTACTAGCAGCTCTTCGCTTGATAATGCCTGCGCGATATGCTGAATATCAGACATTGTACCATCCGGTCTGTATACATGAAACCGGTGATGATGAATCATGGTATACTTCTGAATGACCTGCAGGCAAAGCTCATTGATCACATGCAGGTCTTCGGCAACATCGTGCGGACGGGTGAACTCCCTAATACCTAATGTGAAAGGAAATTTCAGGCAGATCAGGGAAAGGTATTCGGAGGCCACGGAAAGCGATCCTGCAACAGGTTTGGCATCCGGACTAAGAAGGGCCAATTGGTTGCGGAAAGTGGTATTAGCAATAACATTAAAAGGTCCGTACTGACGTACTTTGGTATGTAGGTCTGTAATATGCCGCTCAATTTCTTTTGTTATTCGTGCAACAATTTCATCTATTCTATCAAAATGTTCCATATGCTTCTTATCTATATAAAGTAAGGAAGTAAATCAGGCTGTTGAAATAAAATCAGCAAAGTAAAATGACAGGGCTGATCAGGACAGGGAGTCCCACGAACTAAGTATCGATCGGCAGAGCTGCGACCGCGTCTGGAAAAACCTTCCTATGATTGGAACGAATTGCATCGCTGCAAAGATACGGAAATGGCCACTATTTTTTTTCTCTTTTGTCAACCCTCTGATTACTGGTTTTTTTTCGGCATTCTTCCTGCGTCGCTCCAACAACTCTTTTAAATACGTTCTGAAAATTGGTTCCCCAAGTGTACCCTACACTCTCGGCAATCATCTGAAGTGTATTATTAGTAGTAGTTAGCAACTCCTTTGCCAGGTCCGTTCTTGCCTGAAATGAAAAACTGGCTATGCTTTGCCCAAATACCTTCCTAAAATTCTCTTAAGTGTATAGGAGGTGGCTCCGCATTGGCCAGCTAATGAAACTAGCGAATAAACCACTGAAAGATCAGTGGTGATCAGTGCCTTTGTTTTTTCTCCAATCTCATTATCTGTAGGTATGTTGTAGTGAGGCATCAGCAAACCTCTACCCTTCAAAAAGCAGAGGTTTGCTTTAACCTTACCATAAATTAGCCAGAAAGTAATTTATCTATTTTACATGTGCACTGGCCCTTCTATTCCAAAGCCATTAGGTGTTGGCGTTGAGATTTTCTCCAGCTCAGTTTTTTCCCCCTTTCTTGTGTAAATATCAAAAATGCCTCTGTTGCCTTTACCCTGAAGGTATTTACCTACTTTTCTTTCCAGCCATCCGCTTGCAGTGATGCCGACAAAGTTTTTGTAATGAAATCTATTAGCTAATGGCGATGCACAACTAAAACTCTCTTTGGCATTCCCCGTCAAATTCGCCTGGGGGTGCTTTGAATGATCATACTTCCACCAAACCGAAATCCGCAATTCTTCAAACCCGATATCATCCCACATCACTACGGAAGTATACCCGAATAGTTCCAAAAAAACATGTCCCTTTTCATCTACTGAATCATTAGGAGCAGTTAATGAAATCAGATTACGGTTTAATAATTCATTCAGCGCAGCGATCAGCAATTTCTTGTAAGGATTTATATCTGATGCCTGCTGGTTTTGTGTAAGACTTAATCTGGATGGTTCTTTCCTACCAGATTGATTACTTCTGCTATCTGCGGTAGTAGCATTCAGAAGATTTACAAAATTATTCCAGTTGGTAAAACCGGCATTCAAGGCAACCTGGTCTAAGGCGCTCAGATATGAAATGCCTTTAGTTTTTTTGAGATTCTTCGCTTGTCTTTTAAGAAATGCGGCCGTATGACCTTTTACTTTGGTATCCATCGTTATCCAAAACTCTCGCCGGAAAAATGTCACCCGTCTACCATCTTTCGAAACGAGAAATTGGTTTCGATAGATAATTTATTTGAAGGCGGCGCTGATACAGCTTTGCTAAGACGAGTGGCATGCTTCCGCGTTAAGCATAGTAAATATAAGCAATTTTATGCACCCGTTTTTTTTCTGGTCTTTTAAAAGTTCTTACCTAATCATGGGTTAAGTAAGTCAATTTTTGTACTGAGATTGGTGGCTGCAATCGATCCTCATCCTCCGGCAACGGATTCTTTGGAAAGAACATCAGAACAACATTAATTCACCGTGGTTTTTGCCATAAAAGTCGGGCCACAAAATTGACAGTTTTCTTGAAGTCTGATATTACTACTCATTGTAGCTACATGTAGCTGTATGAAGCATGATTTCGCCATTTGTTGCCCGCTTATTTGGGCACCAAATGGGCACAAAAACTTCCTAAAAACTGACACTTTCGTGCGAAATCACATTGATTTTCAAATGCTTAGTTAATCTAAGTTATTTAAAATCAGTAACTTTAATAAGAGTAAACAATTGAATATGAATATGTTACGCACCCTACTTCCCTATACAAAACTTCGAAAAAAAATAATCCAGCTGGTCTTCATTCGTGATTTCACCGTGATAATGAAAACAACACGGATCTCCCTCTTTAGCCTGTGTAAATAGCTACAAAAAAAGCCTGCCCGCAGATCCCTAAATGTTTCCGCGAGCAGGCCGTATCTATTGTTCTTCTTATAATTCCCTGATCATAATATTCCTGTAGTACACCTTATTGCCATGATCCTGCAATGCAATATGGCCGGTCTTCGCCGTTCCGTAGCCCGGATAATCTTTCCATTTGCCTTCCTCCTTTTTCTTAGTCCATTCCGCATCCCATGCCTGGAAGTCAACGATTTTTTCGCCATTTAACCAATGTTCCACATGGCCCTTGTTGAAAATAATTTTACTTGAATTCCATTCTCCGGCGGGCTTGAGTTTTTTCCGGTCATTGCTGTTATGCATCGCGTAGTCGGCCCCGGCTTTCTGCCATTCTTCCAGTTTATCCGGAAATCCGATATCATCTATTACCTGGTACTCCGGCCCGGTCTCATAGGGAGCCTGATAGGCCGTGTCTTCCACCACATGATACATGACCCCGCTATTAGCCCCCTTCGTTACTTTCCAGTCCCAGGTGAGTTCAAAATCCGTATAGGTCTTATCGGTTATAATATCCCCGCCATGTGCATCGGCTGCGGCTCCCAGGCAAACAAGGGAACTGTCTTCAATCATCCAGTTTTTCAGTTCACCAGGCTGTTTATTGTAGCCATGCCAGCCCTTCTGACTTACTCCGTCAAAAATGGCCACCCAGGCAGATGGTGCTGCTTCTGTTTTATCTCCACCAGCATTCCCGGTTGTATCGGTAGTTGATTTGTCACCGGCTGCCTGATTATTACAGGAAACGATTCCTGTCATCAGGATTAACCCGGCCATGATTTTCAATGATTTTATTTGCATATACTGTTTATTATTTTTTTACTAATTGCATTTTTTCAGGATCCCATAATATCGCTGTGTCCTGGTTATAGCTGTCATTGCACAGCAGTGCGGGTGCGGCTGCCCGGTAGCCGAATACTGCGTCTTCCGTAACGTTCCCTCCATTCCGTATGGCGGTAAAGAAGTTTACAAAATGATCATACGGACCACCCTGGTATCCTTTCTCGGCTTCAAATGTATATTCTTCCGGTGGCAGAATCCGTTTTCTTCCGGTTACCGGAGTGCCGGCTTTCTTCATCTGTTCGAGGAAGAAGGGATCATCTGAAGCAAAGCTTTTATTTCTTTTTAAGGTCACGCTATCCCAGGTTATATCCATGGATCCTTCGCTGCCCACGAGTTTCAGGTAGGTGGTACCACTGGTACCATCCACAAAATTGCAACGCAGGGACAGGTTGAAGGCCGGATGCGCCTGGTGCTGATGGTAATCAAAAGTACCCAGTAATACATCCGGTACTTCACGGCCATCTTTCCAGTACCGGAGTCCCCCGGCCGCGTAAACTTTACTTGGGCCAACAGAGTTGGTTATAAAATGTAAACTGGAAAAAAGATGTACAAACAGATCCCCGGACATGCCTGTCCCGTAATCCTTGTAATTTCTCCACCTGAAAAAGCGGGTGGCATCAAAGGGTCGTTTAACGGTATTACTTACATAGGTTTCCCAATCCACATTTGCCGGAGATGCATCGGCCGGAATCGGGTATTGCCAGGCCCCCGTGGGAGAATGTCTGGCCCAGAATCCTTCTGCATAATTCAATTCCCCGATCGCCCCGCTTTTCAGCAGTTCTTTTGCCTTTTCATTGCCAAGTGAGGAGACACCCTGGCTGCCCACCTGGAATACTTTTCCGGATTCTTTCTGCGCTTTTATAACGGCCGGTCCTTCAAGTATGGAATGCACCATGGGTTTTTCACAATACACATGTTTCCCGGCTTTCAGGGCGTCAATGGAAATCTGCTGGTGCCAGTGATCGGGTGTGGCAATAATCACGGCGTCAATATCCTTACGACTTAAAATTTCCTTATAACTGCGGGTGGTAATAATATCCTTGCCCCAGCGGGTCTTCGCCTCCTGTAAACGGCCATCATACAGATCACAGACGGCTATCAGTTTTACTCCGGGAACCTGCAGGGCCGTGATGGTATCCTGAACTCCCATACCGCCGGATCCGATCAGGGCAATATTGATATTGTCGTTTGCAGTAAAACGGCTTTTTTGCTGAATAGTAAAGTGAGCTGATTTGTTTTCATTGCCGAGTGCCCGGGTACCTGCCGCAACGGCCGCCGTACTCAGGGCCAGTGACCGGATGAATTTTCTCCGGTTTGATTCATTATTACTCATTAGTGCTGATTTTAGTATGGTAAAACTATGTGTCCGGGAATACTACCGGTTTCATTTTAATTCTTTAATCCGGATATTTTTCCATCGGACTTTAATACCGCCCCCGTCATGAATCTGAAGGGCAATAAAGCCTTTCCCCTGTCCTATTTTTTCATCTTTGAAGAAGACAATCTGTTTCCCATTGAGCCAGGTGGTTATTTCATCGTCTTTCGCCTGGATCTTTAGCTGATTCCAGTCATCCGCTTTCAGTATTTTCTCATCTTCCGGTTTGGGTTGAATCAGCCATCCTCTTCCATACGACTCATAAATACCCCCCGTATGATGATCGGGCGGTGCCACTTCCACCTGCCAGCCGCTGATTTTTGTTCCCTCGATACCAGACCGGAAAAACACACCGCTGTTTCCGTTTGCTTCCAATTTAAACTGAAGATCCAGTATAAAATTATCGTAGGCTTTATCCGTAGAAAGGTATCCGTACTTTTTATCAGGGCCACTCTCGCAGATCAGTTCACCATTCTCCACATACCAATTTTCGGTACCGTGTTTGGTCCATCCTGCCAGGTCCTTGCCATTAAACAGTTTTTTATACCGCTGCGGTTCTGTACCCGCGGATAAAAGAATAAAACCCAGTAATATTAAAAGGCTGCTTTTCATATCCCTAAGATACTGGAAAGGGTGGAATTTCAATCAATCCTTACTTCCAGATAAAGAAAACCCGGCTGGTTCCGGCGAATCATAGCCGATCTTCAAACTGCCGGTTTTGATTGCTTCTTAAATGCATTTGACCATTTGATGGCGTCGTTGAGCACTTCTGTAATATTTGTACCATTCGCCAAATAGCTACTCTTTGTAGTCTTGTCGATAACCATTAACTGAATTTCTTCATGCTCCATTGTAAAATTCAGATCGTTATCTTCCAACAGCTTCTTAATTTTTGTATTATTCCTCATGGTCTCTTGTTGCTATACCGGTGTGCGGTAAAGGTATAAATTGCAGGGAAAGGAAGGATGAGGCCAGACTATTTGTTTTCTTTTCCTCTCCCCCTTCAATATCTCCGAATCAAAGTATATGGTATTTTTGCGGCCTTTTAATAGTTGCGGCATTACGAGTTACTTCCCGATACAAAACTTCGAAAAAATATAATCCAGCTGATCCTCATTCGTAATCTCTCCGGTGATTTCACCGAGATAAT
>CAZLRY010000084.1:9581-11012 GCA_964561675.1 uncultured Chitinophaga sp. | reverse complement strand
GCATAGTTCACCAGCCGGCTTATCTTTACGGCATAATCTGGTTTATGGAGATCAACAGCATTTGCATTTGCGGGGCGGGGACCATGGGCAGCAGTATTGCACAGGCCACAGCCCAGGCAGGATTGGCCACGATCCTGTATGAAGTGAATGCAGCCGTATTGGAAAAAGCCAAGGCCGGTATGGAGCGAAACCTGCAGTCCCTGGTGGAGAAAGGAAAAATTACGGCGGATCAGAAAATGCAGACCTACGGACTGATCCGGTTTACAGATGATCTGCAAACCTGCCTCGCCGATGTATTTATTGAAGCCATTGTCGAAAAACCAGAACTGAAAATTGCCCTCTTTAACCAGCTGGCCGAACTCAACCACGGGGATGTGATCTTTGCCAGCAATACTTCTTCGCTTTCCATTACTGAAATTGCCAAAGGCGTCCTGCATCCGGAGCGTGTGATCGGTATGCATTTTTTCAACCCGGCTACGATCATGAAACTGGTGGAAGTGGTGAATACCCCGTTTACAAACACAGCGACTACCGAAACCATTATTTCACTGGCGAAACAACTGAAAAAAACAGCCGTGGTCTGCATCGACTCCCCTGGCTTCATTGTGAACCGGGTGGCGCGCCCTTATTATATCGAATCACTGCGGTTGCTGGAAGAGGGTCATGCAGAAAAAGAACAGCTGGACCGTTTACTCGAAGCCACCGGATTTAAAATGGGTCCGTTTAAGCTGATGGATCTGATTGGACATGATATCAATTATGCCGTGAGTTGTTCGGTTTGGGAACAATTGGGCAAACCGGAACGGCTGAAACCCTCCCCGCTGCAGGAAGAAAAAGTAAAGCAGGGGAAACTGGGCAAGAAAACCGGGGAAGGCTTTTATAAATACGAATAAACTGAAACCGGGCAAGGATTATCTTCGCTCCTTCATTCACCTGATAAATAACTCATTTGTCTAAAAAAGTTTTAGTAACCGGCGGCACTGGATTTCTAGGTTCTTATATCATTAAAGAACTGGTGGAAAAGAACTATACGGTCCGGGCAATCCGGCGGGGCAATAAAATACCCGGCTGGATCCCTGCATCCGTGCTGCAACAGGTGGAATGGGTGGAAGGCGATATCCTGGATGTGGTTTCGCTGGAGGATGCGATGGACGGGATCGATACCGTGATTCATTCCGCAGCGGTGGTTTCCTTTGTAAAAAAAGAAAGGAACCGGATGTACCAGGTGAATGTGGAGGGTACGGCGAATGTGGTGAATATTGCCCTGGAAAAAAATATTCAGCAGCTCGTTCATATCAGTTCGGTAGCCGCCCTGGGACGAAATGCCACGGGCGGGCACGTGAATGAAGAAAAGAAATGGGAAGACAATAAGATCAATACCCATTATGCTAAAAGCAAGTTCAAGTCCGAACTGCATGTCTGGAGAGGGAT
>CAZLRY010000084.1:3224-9481 GCA_964561675.1 uncultured Chitinophaga sp. | reverse complement strand
TTGCTGGGTATTGCCTGGCGCCTGGAGAAACTGAAATCCCTTTTCACCGGCAAACGGCCCCTGCTTACCAAAGAGAGTGCCCGGGTGGCCATCAGCCAGACGCTGTTTGAAAACGATAAACTCCTCAGGGCCCTTCCGGGCTTTTCCTTTACCCCCCTGGAAGAAACCATAAAAAAGGCCTGTGAAAACTACCTTGGCACTATTCCTGCCTTGCAACCACAGTAAATGGAAAACTATCTTTAGTCCCTAATCTTCTTCCCATGCAAAAACGACGGACCGTTCTGGTACTCTTTTTTTCTCTTTATACACTATTCCTGCAGGCCCAGTTTGATATCAGTGGCGTAATCCTGGATTCTGCTTCCAGGGAACCGCTATCGAAGGCGTCCGTATTTTGCCAGAATACGACACTCGGCACATTAACCAATAAAGAAGGGGCTTTCAATCTGAGTCTCAAATCAGGCGGATACGACCTGGTCTTCAGTTATACCGGCTATCACACACAGACGATCCGGGTGAGTGAGCAGCAAAAACTGGAAGTATTGCTGGTAAAGAAAGATAACAGTATGGAAGAAGTGGTACTGAAGAGCAGTTTTGAAGTGGCCGATGGCTGGGAGAAATACGGCGACTTCTTTATGGAACATTTCATTGGCAGCACACCCAATGCGGAACAATGTGTACTCAACAACCCCGAAGTGCTGAAGTTTTTCTTTTATAAAAAAACCAACCGGCTGAAAGTGATGTCCACCGATGCCCTGCAGATCAGTAACCCGGCACTGGGGTATGAGCTGCGCTACCAGCTGGATTCATTTGTTTATTACTACAATAACAGTATCAATTCTTACCGGGGGTATTGCCTGTTTATGGAAATGGAGGGCAGTGACAGTCTGAAGCAGCAGTGGTCGAAAGCAAGGGAGAATGCCTATTATGGCTCCAGACTTCACTTCATGCACAGTTATTATGACAGCACCCTGCTGGAAGATGGTTTTGTATTATCCTTACTGGATTCCACCAATAACAAGAAGTTCAATAAGATCAATGACCCTTATGACACATTGTATTATGGCGGACTCGACAGCACCAACCAGATTGAGATCTGGTATCCGCGCAAGATCAGTGTGATGTATACGAAGAAAAAAACGGAGCCGGAGTACCTGAAGAAAATGAACCTGCCGAAGAGTGTGGCCTACGCCACTTCTTATATTGATATTAAGGATGCGATTGTGATTACAGAAAACGGGTATTACTATGACCAGAAGGACTGGATCAACCAGGGCTACTGGAGCTGGAAGAACCTGGCCGACCTGTTGCCCTACGATTATATGCCTGAGTAGTTTATCTTAAGATCAGTCTTTGTCTTTCTGGCCCATCACTTTTTCCCAGAGCTCTGGAATCCGTTTCACCCATACCAGTTCCCTGCGTTTAATACGGGCATCCTCCATCGGTGTGCCGAAATAAGTCTTGCCACCTTCGATGCTGTTGGTCACACCTGTCTGTCCCAACACAATGGCCCCTTGTCCGATCGTCAGTGTTTTATTGACGCCCACCTGTCCCCAAAGAATGACATTGTCTTCAATAATAACCGCACCGGCAATACCCACCCCGGCAGCAATCAGGCAATTCTTACCCACCGTGGTATCATGTCCTACATGGACCAGGTTATCCAGTTTGGTACCTGCACCAAGAATGGTATCATGCGTTACCCCGCGGTCAATCGTGCAATTAGCGCCAATCTCCACGGCATTTTCCAGGATCACCCTGCCGCAACTGGCCATCCGTTTGTAATGGATATCCCGGTTGGTTTTTTTATTGTAATAAAAGGCGTCGCTGCCAATCACGGTACCAGCCTGTATGATCACCTCATCACCGAGGATGCAATGATCGAGGATACTTACATTGGGATGAATGATGCAGTTCCTGCCGATTTGTACGTGATTACCAATAAATGCTCCGGGCATCACCACGCTTCCTTCGCCGATAGTGGCTGAATCACTGATGGCCTTCCCGGATGGCGTGAAGGGCCGGTAGAACTGTACGATCTTCAGGTACGCTTCAAACGGATCACTAACTACCAGCAGGGCCTTCCCTTCCGGTATATCCGTTTCAGTATTGATAATAATAAAACTGGCGGCAGAGTTTATACAGGTGGCATAATACTTGGGGTGATCGACAAAGACCAGGTCACCAGTTTCGACTTTGTGTATCTCATTGATCCCGGTGGCCATTCCCTCTTTATTGCCAATGAGGGTGGCACCAATCATCGTGGCAATCGTAGTAAGAGGAACCGGTTGTTCAAATCGCATATCATTCGTTTTGCCAAAGGTAATAAGGGAATCATTGGCGAAATGACCCTTTTTGCAACCGGGGGCAGTGGATACCGGTTTCCGCATTCACGTGTCTTTACGCTACTGTTTTCGCCGCATTATTCAGTTGCATTTATTCAATCATTGTTGTTGCATTTATGATCCGTTGTTGTTGCATAAAAAAAACAATACGCCTGAAACCCGCTGTTCATGCATGTTTCAGGCGATCCGGTTTTTTATTCACTGATAAAAATTTTATCGGCACTATTGAAATGCAGCAAACAAACAGATCGGTTATTGATGAAAAATTGTTCGGTTTATCCACAGCTGATTTTAAAATGTTAATAAAATAGTTTGGAAATATTTTTTTGTTACATAAAATTATTTTTAATATTGCATAGGGAATGAAAGTTCCCTGTACTTACTAACCCATCCATATATTATCCCTCCGCTTACTACGGAGGGATTTTTTTTAGCTTTGTATCAATAAAAAACAGACTTCTTATACTTTTCCGGTTCAATCATAATCGCTGCTCACCGTTTTTTACCCGGCTGATTAATCAATAATAAAAAATACCTTTACAGGAATCATAAATCCCGTTCCATGCTTAAATCAATGACCGGTTTTGGAAGAGCAGAAAAGAATGTAGCTGACAAGACCTTCCTGGTGGATATCAAATCGCTCAATGGCAAACAATTTGAACTGCAGTTGAAAATCCCCGCTTTCCTGAAGCCCTTTGAATTTGACATCCGTCGCCTGTTATCGGAAAAACTCGGCAGGGGCAGTGTGGATTGTATCATCAGTCTGAAAGATACCGGCACCGCCAAACCCGTTACCATCAATACCGACCTGGCCAAAGCTTATTACCAGCCCCTGGCCGAATTATCGAAAGCCCTGAACCTGGATGCTTCGAATATCCTGAGCACCCTGGTTAAATTACCGGAAGTAATCACGCCCAGCAGCGATACCCTCACCGATGCCGAATGGAATCAGTTTCAGTCCGTACTGGAAACCGCCATCGGCAACCTGAACACACATCGCCTGGATGAAGGCAAATCCCTTGAAGATGACCTGACCGCCCGTATTAATAATATCGGCCAGCTACAGGAAGAAGTGATCAAACTGGAACCCCTCCGCAAACAAAAGATCCGGGAAGGTATTACCCGCCTGCTGGAAGAAAATGTGGGCAAGGAAAACTATGATGGCAACCGCCTGGAGCAGGAACTCATTTATTATATTGAAAAGATCGATATCAGTGAGGAACAGGTGCGGTTGAAAAATCACCTGGACTATTTCAAAGACCTCCTGGCTGACCCGGATGATGCGAAAGGGAAGAAACTCTCTTTTATCCTCCAGGAAATCGGCCGGGAAATCAATACCACCGGTTCCAAAGCCTATGACTCCACCATCCAGAAATGTGTGGTTCAGATGAAAGACGAACTGGAAAAAGCAAAAGAACAGGTATTGAATGTACTCTGAGCGTTGCGTTCTGTTTATTTTTGTAAAAACCGTTTACTTGAAACTCCTTCAGCCCTTTGCCTTTATTGTCCTCGTGCTCGGAACCTTTTCCTGCACCCATACTGATTTGTATGAAAAAACAGCCGTGATTCCGGAACATAGCTGGAAAAGTTCGTTTAAACCTTCATTCAGTTTTACCATAAAGGACACCAGTTCGCCTTATATGGTATACCTGATCATCCGGCACAATGACCGCTATAGTTTCAATAATATTTATGTGAACCTGTATGCTAAAGGGCCCGGACAGGATACTGCGCAGGTGGTTCCTTACGATATGCGTTTGGGAACCGACGAGACAGGCTGGCTCGGCAGTGGCATGGATGATATTTATGAGCACCGTGAACCAATCACACCCCGGTCATCAGAAAAAGCGTTTTATTTCCGTAAACCCGGAGACTATACGTTCACCATTGAACAACTCATGCGCCAGGACCCGCTGGAAAATGTCCTGAATGCCGGAATACGGATCGAAAAGAAATAACAGCTTCCCATGCCGGATGAGACACGAAAAAGACTGAAACGCACAACGGTCATTTACTGCACCTTGCTTTTCTATGTACTGGCCGCACTGATCTGGTGGTTTATCTCCCTCGAAAAACAAAGCAAGGAAATTGCCCGGCAGCAATATGAAAACCTGTCGGCCCGTTCTGAGACCATCAGTACCCTGAAACTGGCAGATGAAATGCAATCCATTGCCCGAGAGGAAAAACGGAATACCCGGAAATATATCGCGGAAGGTATCACCTTCCTGATCCTGATAGTGATTGGTGCCCTGATGGTTTACCGCTCGATTCGTAAACAATTCAAACTGCAGCAACAACAGCAGAATTTTATGATGGCCGTCACTCATGAACTCAAAACGCCCATTGCCGTAGCGCGGCTCAACCTGGAAACCTTGCAGAAATACACTTTGGATCCGGAAAAACAGAAAAAACTGATCCGGAACACCCTGGACGAAACCACCCGCCTGCACTTGCTGACCAATAATATCCTGGTCTCTTCCCAGCTGGAATCCGACCGGTATCACTCCGCCATGGAAGAACTGGACCTGTCTACACTGCTGAAAGACTGCATGCGTGATTTCAGGAAACGATTCCCGGACCGCGTATTTGAGGAAGCGATTGAAGAAGAAGCCGATCTGCGGGGTGATCCCCTGTTATTACAAATGCTGATCAACAACCTGGTTGAAAACGCCATCAAATATTCCCCCAAAGAAGGAAAGATCAAAGCCGTGCTGGCCAAAGCATCCGGATCGATCCGGCTGCAGATCATTGATGAAGGGCCTGGTATTCCGGAAGAGGAAAAGACCAGGGTTTTCTCCAAGTTTTACCGGATCGGCAACGAATCGACCCGGAAAGCGCAGGGAACCGGACTGGGATTGTACCTTTGCCGTAAGATTGCCCGCGACCATAATGGCGACATTGCGGTGACAAATAATCTGCCCACAGGCAGTAATTTTGCAGTTATTTTTAAGACATGAGCGGAGATAAAAAAACATCCATCCTGCTGGTGGAAGATGAAGAGAACCTTCATGAAGCGTTAAAGCTGAACCTGGAACTGGAAGGCTATGAAGTAACCTCTGCATTCGATGGCGCGGCCGCATTAAAAGCGGTCAGCAATGAATACTTTGACCTCATCATCATGGATGTCATGCTGCCCGAAATGGATGGCATCGCCGTTACCGAAACGATCCGTCTGAGCAACAACGATGTACCCGTATTGATTCTAAGCGCTAAAAACAGCAGTGCGGACCGTGTACTGGGTTTGAAAAAAGGGGCCGATGATTACCTTACCAAACCCTTCAACCTGGAAGAACTCCTGCTCCGGGTATACAAACTGATCAATAAGAACAAGAAACTGCAGGATAAATCCAGTCTGGGCGATCAGTATGAATTCGGTAATAACCAGGTTGATTTTAAAGCACAGGAAGCCACCAGTTTTAACGGGGAGAAAATACAGCTGAGCAAAAAGGAAACGATGCTCCTGAAATTGCTCATTGAAAACAAAAACGAAGTGGTACCACGGGAGAAAATTCTTCAATCCGTATGGGGCTACAATGTTTATCCCACCACCCGTACGATCGATAATTTCATCCTGAACTTCCGGAAATACTTTGAGGAAGACAGCCGCAATCCCCGGTACTTCCATTCAGTAAGGGGTGTAGGCTATAAATACTCAGAATAACTGATCGTTCAGTTTTTCCATCAATTCCCTCGTCTCTGTGAGTAATTGTTCCCTGGATTTACCAGGCACTGCGTTGGTGTAAATGCCCGTTTCACAATCAGCCAATATAGCGGACAGGATAGTAATTTCTTCTTCCCCGGTTCCTTTTTCCCGCAACTGTTTAAATAAATACTCTTTATTGTGTGTGCTTCCGGCGATTGCAAAGTATTGTTGAAAATAATCCCACAGGCTCCCGTGTAATGCCGGGTAAAAAG
>CAZLRY010000084.1:0-3124 GCA_964561675.1 uncultured Chitinophaga sp. | reverse complement strand
CGGACAACCGGCAACGAAAAAACACCGGCCTCAGTACTTACAAATCCATAGCGAAACTGCCGCTTACCTGCCAGGGGCATTTTTAAATTATCAAGTGAATCAGAAACCACAGCCTCAAATCCTTCGATACCGGCCGGCCATTCGATCACGGGAGCAGAGAGTTGTACAAAATTCCCTTCTCCTTCAATACTTACAACCAGGAACCCTTCTTCATTTCTGGCCAGCGTTGACTGTTCCAACCGGGTATGCAGCGTAAACTTTCCCACCGCTGCATTGAAATCTTCGGGTTTGTTTTTTTCCGGCAAAGGTTTAACCTCAATAACAAGCGGATCTGTACGCATCTGGTTTTCTATGGTAGTGGTCCCCTCCTCCTCTTCCTCGTTTTCTGCATCATTACCACTCAGCATCCCTTCAGCAATCCGTTGCTGCGTTTTCCGGTTCATGATCTGTGAGGAAAACTTAACCCTGTTCTTTATTTCCATCGGATCGATCGTAAACCGGCCCGCCTGCAATGGATAGAGCTGAAGTTTACGGATGATATGCACATAAAACTCTTTCCCATTCACCCATTCGGTGCTGAGTTTTTGCTCCTGTAAGCCGATCATATCATGTACAGTAAATCCATAAAAGCCCGGGTTCTTGATAATATCAGTACTGGATTCCAGCCGGGAATATAATTTATAGGTAACCAGTACCGGTTCGCCTGTATAACAACTTTTTTTATCCGTGCTCATCCGCAAAAAGAGATTCTGCCTGATCTTTTCTTCCGCGTTTTCATCCGGCCCGAGAAAATATCCCGTTGGGCTGTTGGCATTTTGCATCGCTTCCATGGAACGGGCGGCACTGATTACTTTGATACGGGCGATACTGCTCTGCAGGATACTGTTACCGGTACGCAGACTGGCACCCGGTATACGGTAATCACCAGGCTGTGAAGCCACAAGGGTAAAAACATAGTTTTTAAAAAGCAGTCCGGTTCCTTCGGATTTTCCCGGATATACATCAGGGCCTTCCACTACACGGAATGGAGAGAAATCGGGCGGAGTAAGTTCATGAACCGGTGATCCCTCCACATAAAACTGGATACGGAATGACACACCGGCCACAACCGGTTCGGTGGGGGCAATTGTTTTAAACACAACCTGGGTTGACCCCGTAAGTGTAATCAGGAGGAGGAAAAGTATAGCCTTGGTTTTCTTCATGTAAACAGGGCTAAAAGTAAAGCCCGCCCTTCAATAAAAAACCTAAAAAATGGTTAAACGGCCCGGAGCCGTGTTACAGATCGCCCAACTGAGGGCGGATCACGATATCCTCCACACAGGCCTGAACAGATAACGACGAGGCGGCCCAAACCATTTTGGCGATATCCGCAGCTTCCATGATACGGTTGGATGAATTATCAAAATCACCCCAGGAATTAGTCAGTACGGCTCCTGGATGAACAGACGTAACCTTGATGCCATGGGGTTTGAGTTCTTCCCGCAGGTTCTTGCTGAAGCCATATAGTGCAAACTTACTGATACTATAAGCACCGCCATTGGCATAGGCATGCAGGGAAGCGATGGAACACATATTGAATATATGCCCCTGTTTACGGATCATCATAGCCGGTAATAAAGTCCGGGTCAGGTGATAGGCACTGAAGAGGTTCACACTGAGCTGGCTTTCAAGCAAACCATCTGGTTCGCTGTGTACACTGCCGGGTTCAAACAGTCCGGCATTATTGACCAGCATATCCGGTGTGGCCTGCGACAGGCACCAGTTCCCAAAGGCGATGGCTTCCTCCTTCACACTCAGATCAGCCGGACGGGCTTTCACGGTGGCTTGCGGAAAACGGGTCTGCAAGTCCTCCATAGTTTTATAAAGGGCCGCTTCGCCCCTTGAACAGAGATAAAGACTGGCGCCATTGGCGGCAAATATTTCCGCCACGGCTTTCCCGATTCCTTTTGAAGCACCGGTCACCACCACACTGAGCTGATTATTCCTTTCCATACCTGTCTGAATTGTTCTGTAAATTGCAAACTTATCTATGAATAAAGAAATTAATTCCCCCGGCGAAAAGCGTTATACTCACCTGTTCTTTGACCTGGACCATACGCTCTGGGATTTTGAGGCCAACAGCCGGGTCACCCTGCTGGATCTTTTTAATGATCTGCAACTCGGTGAACGCGGGGTACATGACTTTGACCTGTTTCACAAAAACTACCTGGTGCATAATGATAAATTATGGGACCGGTACCGCAACGGGTATATTAAAGTGGATGAACTGCGCTGGAAAAGAATGTGGCTGACCTTGCTGGATTTTAAGATTGCCGATGAACCACTGGCCCGTAATATGGGCGTCCGGTTTCTCGACCTGCTGCCCACCCGGAAATTATTATTCCCCTATACCCTCGAAATACTCGATTACCTGCAGGCAAAGCAATACCAGCTGCATATGATCACCAACGGGTTTGAGAAAACACAGTACAGCAAACTGGAGAACTCCGGGCTGGATAAATACTTCACCCATGTGATCACTTCCGAAGGCAGTAACAGCCTCAAACCACATAAAGAAATTTTTGATTTTGCTTTTCAGAAAGCCGGCGCCGATCCGGCCAGCAGCATTATGATCGGGGATACGCTCGAAGTGGATATACTGGGGGGAATGAATGCGGGGATCGACCAGGTACATGTCAATCACCTGAACAAAAACCGGGAAGCGGTCAGCAATCAACAGCTGCCCACTTACACTGTTTTCTCATTAAAAGAATTGGAAACGATCTTCTGATTCTTTACCAGGAAGCGACCACGGTCACGCCGCCCTGAGGTTTATCGCCCAGTTTTACATGGATCTTTGCATCCAGTGGCAGGAGCAAGTCAACGCGTGAGCCCAATTTGATAAAGCCCATTTCATCCGTTTGTTTGACGGTCTGGCCGGCTTTGAGGTAGTTTACAATCCGTTTGGCCAGTGCACCCGCTATTTGTTTCACCAGGATCTCCCGGCCATCTTTGCGGTAAACCACGGAATGCCGTTCATTTTCAGTAGAGGATTTTGGATGCCAGGCTACGAGGTATTTTCCTTTATGATACTGACTGTACATTACTTCACCGCTGATGGGATTGCGGTTTACGTGTACATTGA
>CAZLRY010000083.1:0-11113 GCA_964561675.1 uncultured Chitinophaga sp. | reverse complement strand
GACACCCGGTTGAAATAACTACTGTGATCAATAACCGCTTCATTCAAAATGGAAGAAAATGATTGATTGCCCAGTTTATTAAAACATTCTTCCACCCGTTGATGCGGGTTACCACTCACATCTTTGTAATTGACAAAATTGGTGGCGGCGGCAAAATATAAAGTCACAGCATCAGCCTTGCTCACCAAAAGATCCACTCCATTGGTAGTAATCGAGCCCCCTTCATTCACCGCTTTGATCCGGGCTTCATAACGGAGCTTCCCTTCCACGCCCATATAATCAGCCGACTTACCCGTCAGGATCAAACCATCTTGTCCGTAAGGATCCATCCGGAAATAATCGGTGGCATAGTTGGAATGAGCCTGGTTGCGTTCACCCCGGAGATTAGCCGTAAAGGAAATGCTGCCGGGTTTACTGGCCGTAAGGCGAACCACGATCACCTGTCCGGGAGCGGAGGCAAATGTTTCCCGCTGGTAGCGTACACCAGCTGCTTCATAACTCACCCCCGCTATACCCGTGGCCAGATCCAGCCAGCGTTTATACGCTGTTACGCTATCCTGGTTATTAAAAAAAAAATGCAGGTTGCCGAGCGACTGGTATTTCTGTTGTTCCACCGGGTAGCCCATCAATTGCCTGCCAAAGAGATTATGGGCTTCCAGGAATTTACCGTCAAAGACTTTTTGTTGTATTTCTTTCAGGTATTGGTACCCTCCTTTCACTACGGTGGAATAAGGACCGCCTGACCAATAAGTCTCTTCATTTAATTGAATTCGTTCCTCTTTGTTTTTACCAAACACCATGGCCCCCAGCCGGCCATTGCCCACGGGCAGGGCCTCCTCCCATTTACGGGCGGGCTGATCGTACCATAATAAGGTGGAGGGGTTGAAGGAGTTTGTATGGATCTGTTCAGCTGTACTGAGCGGCTGTGCAGGTAACACCAGGGAACAAAGCAGAGAAAATATCAATAATAAACATGAACGGCAGATCATAAGCAGGGCCTTTGAGGGTTTGATTCAATGTTGTAAAACAGGTAAGCCGGGTTTGTAGCTAAATATACTTCCTTTTTACTGTTTTTTTCCCGCTTTATCTTAAGGAAAAAAACAGTAAAATTTGTTGATATTCCCATTTCCTGCTTAAAACAAATACTGAATTTCATATTATACTTTTAACCTGATTAACAGCATCCAAAATATTAATCACTATGGGACTCTCCATTCACTACTCCGGCTCCATCAAAGACCGGTCTCTCCTGCCGCAACTGGGCGCGGAAATGAAAGATATCTGTGAAAACCTTGGCTGGGACTATCACTATTTTGAAGCAGACGAAAAAGATCCGCTGGAAGGAGTCTATTTTGCCCCGGAGGAATGTGAACCGCTTTTCCTGACTTTTACCCCGGAGGGACGGCTGCTTTCACCTATCAGTCACATAACCCGTGAAATGCTGGTGGAACACGGGCTGGATCCTGAACTGATCTATACTATCAGTACCAAGACCCAGTATGCCGGTATCGATGCCCATGTGGCACTGATCCGTTTATTTCGTTATCTCAGTAAAAAATACTTCAGTCATTTCGAAATGAATGACGAAGGCAATTTCTGGGAAACGGATGACCTTACCGTGTTGAAGAACCAGTTTTCCGCCTATGAACGGGCGATAAAATCTTTTGCTGATGTGCTGCAAGGGTTGGAACGGATACCCGGCGAAAGTCCGGACTCACTGGCTTCAAGAATTGAGGAACTGCTGAAAAAAATGGGCAGTTAAACAGGTCAGCCACCTTATCAACAGTTGACTACCGGATGCCAATAAAAACTAGAATTGCATCTGTAACAGAAAAACCGCAATACCTCCGGCAAAACCTATCAGTGCCAGCCAGCTGATTTTCCGGAGATACCATATAAAATCGATTTTTTCGATTCCCATGACCGCCACCCCGGCAGCGGAGCCAATAATAATGGCACTGCCTCCTGTTCCGGTGGTAAGCGCCAGGAACTCCCAGAATGGATGATCCGTTGGATAGGTTTGAAGATCGTACATCCCCTGTGAGGCGGCTACCAATGGCACATTATCCACTACCGCTGATAATAACCCGAGAAAAGTGCCAATGCCATAATCATTCCTGATTGTTTCACTTAACCAGCTCGCTCCTGTCTGAAGTAAACCGGCCGACTGCAGAGAGGATACAGCCAGCAGGATACCCAGAAAAAAAAGGATACTGGGACTATCCACTTTCTGAAGCGCCCTGGCTACGGTAAGTTTTTCCAGCTGCTCAGGCTCTTTGTCTTTATGCAGAAAAGTGGTAATGACCCACATCAGGCCGAGTGCCAGCAGCATCCCCATAAATGGAGGTAAATGGGTCAGCGTTTTAAATACGGGTACAAAAACCAGGAATCCGATGCCGCAAACCAGTATAATCAACCCGTCTTTCTTGTCTGCTTTTGTTTGTTGATTCTTGTCCTCCAGCCGTTCAATTTGCTGGCCCCTGAACCGCCAGGCCACCATCGCCAATGGTAATGCACAAACTACCAGGCTGGGAAGGATCAGCTGTTTCATAATATTTAAAGCCGTGATCTGTCCACCGATCCATAACATGGTGGTAGTCACATCTCCCAGCGGCGACCAGGCTCCTCCGGCATTGGCGGAAATAACGATCATACCACAAAACCAGAGCTTATCAACCTTATTTTTTAACAGCCTTGTACATAGCGAGGCCATAACAATGGCGGTGGTCAGGTTATCCAGTAAGGCGGAAAGAAAAAATGTAATCACCACTACAATGATCAATAACCGGCTTTTACTGCGGGTCGTAATCTGACGGGTAATGATTTCAAACCCGCCATGCGTATCAATCAGTTCCACGATAGTCATTGCTCCCAGCAGGAAAAACAGGATGGAAGCGATCTCACCCAAATGATGAAGCAGTTCTTCCGTGACGGTTTCCGGGGATGCAGCACTGAACATATAAATCGTCCAGCACAGAACACCGGTAATCATTGCTGAAGCTGCTTTATTCAGCCGCAACGGGTGCTCAAACGCAATGGCTATATAACCCAGTACAAAAACAGCAAGTAGCATGATCGTAAACATTGGCATTATTCAATTACAGGAATTAATAAATTAAAATCGGCTTCTTTAATAATATAATCCGCCACGGCATCCAGCAGTTGATTGGATGAACAAAAAGAAACACCGATACCGGCTTTTTTAATAATACAGATATCATTTTCACTATCGCCGATGGCCAGCGTATCCGACACCGGTACAGAAAACCGGTTACAAACATGCGCCAGCGCGTGTGTTTTACAGTACTCATGATTACACATACTGCCTTCATGTGACAGGTAAAAAGAAGGAATCTTGACTTCGCCGGTGGCTACGCTCTTTGAAAATTCCAGTTCATTGGCCAGTGAAAAATCAAACCCGAACCTGTTCTTAAAATGATTGGTGATACAATCATAACTGTCAGAGATAATCCCTACTACAAATCCATTGTCCCGGAGTAACTGAATGATTTCACTGGTATGATCGGTAACGGGAATCGTATCCGCCAGCCGGATTAGCTCACTGAAGTCCCGCCCTTTTAATAAACGGGCAATCAGTTTGGTCCGGATAAACGGATTGCTTTGGGTGGTGATAATCTCAATCAGTTCTTTCCTGAACCCAAAATGTTCGGCGGCTGTGTGAATAAAACTGGCCCGCAACAACGTATTGTCCATATCAAAAATGGCCACTTTCTTCAAACTCCTCGAACTTTCCCGGATGGCAAACTCCATTTGTTCACGGATCAGTTGAATGTGTTCGAGTGTTTCATAATTATTCTCCCCTTTATGACTGGATTTCTTAAGAATTACTCCGGCCACTTCCCGGGACATTTTACCCAATTGTTCCAGCGACTGCATTTTATTTTCAATATGCCCGATATTCACTTCAGCAATCCTGGCTCCCTGCTGGTACATATCGATCAGGATACCAATATCCACTCCATACCCTTCCTCAAACTGAATCTTCTTAAACATACTTCTCTTGCCCGCAATCATCCCGCTCAACGGCTGCCAGAATGAAGGAAAATCAGGATACAGGATGGACAACAGCGGCTTCGCCACCAGTTCCGTGACCCGGCCGGCCTGCCGGGAGAAATATGATTTGCAGAAATCTGCTTTATCCTCCAACAAGGGAGCCGCCAATAAAGTGACCACATCAGCAGGATAGGTAGTAATATCCGCATCGAGAAACACCAGTACCTCATTAGTGGCACAAAGCACCCCGTCTTTCA
The DNA here is from genome assembly GCA_964561675.1 of uncultured Chitinophaga sp. Classification (GTDB taxonomy): domain Bacteria; phylum Bacteroidota; class Bacteroidia; order Chitinophagales; family Chitinophagaceae; genus JJ008. The sequence continues at coordinate 6,842 of CAZLRY010000083.1, read as the reverse complement.
TGGATGCCCCTTTACCCAATTTTGTACTGGTAATGACCCTGGCCCCGGCTTTTCTGGCTTCTTCCACTGTATTGTCAAGTGATTTATCATCCACCACTATCACTTCAGTAACAGCGGATGTGCTTAATGCAAGCATCACTACTTTTGCTACTGTATTTTCTTCATTCAATGCCGGAATAATGACCGTAATCATAACTAATTAATTATTTAGTAGGCTGTTGGCAATCTTAATCCATGCTGAGCCAGTATGCTGGAATAAGCTTTGCAAAACAACTATTCATCCTGGTAAAAAACCTGTAAGTACAGAAAAATAATATTGCTTATTTACATAAACAGAGCAGTGCCTTACCCATTTATCAAAATGCACTATTCTTTCGCCAGACCTGAATTATAAAATCCGATAAAGAAAATCTGGCCAATGTATTTTGTAAGATATAAATTTAGCTCAATCAGTGTGATTATCATGCCTTTTATGAACAAATCTGTGTTTGGTCCATATAAGAAATTGTTCACAGTGTTTTATAAATTATCAATCCCTTTTATGTATAATGAATTGTTGTTTTTCGGCAACAGCGTTGATAAAACTTCGAAAATATTAACTGAATTATCATTTTAACATATCCCACCTAAAATTTAAGCAATAACAGCGATTTTACTGACCCCGCTCATTGTTTTTGGCTGACTTATGCTGTAAATTGAATAGTATCAAAACGAAAACAGATGAAACAGCTATTCACACTGGCTGTCCTGTTTCTTTTCCTCCTGCCTGGATGCAGTTCTTCCCGTATCACCAGCTCCTGGAAAGCAGACAATGTACAGCCCCAGGCATTTAAGAAAATCATAGTATTGGGATTAATCCGGGAAAAGGAGCGTCATTTACGGGAGAGCATGGAACAACACATGGTGGGTGAGCTACGCAACCTGGGCTACGATGCCACTTGTTCCTGTGATGAATACAATCCGAAGACGTTTGAAAACATGACTGAAGAACAGGCGTTGGCCAAACTGAAAAGTTCAGGTGTGGATGCCGTTCTGACGGTGGTATTACTGGATAAGACACAAGAGCGCTATTATGTACCGGGTCGTGTACAATATACGCCATACGGCATCTACTATAACCGCTTCTGGGGTTATTCCCGAACGATGTATGGGCGGATCTATACAGAAGGCTATTATACAGAAGACACTAAATACTTCTGGGAAACCAATCTCTACGCGCTCGATAAAAACGAATTACTCTATTCCGCGCAGAGCCAGTCTTTTGATCCGGCGTCTACTGAGCGAATGGGAGAAGAACATGGAAGATTGATCACGCTGAATATGCTTAAGAAAAAGGTATTGACTAACCTGAAAGAACAACCTACGAAGAAAGCCATGTGATAAAAGTAAAAAAGCAAAATGAAAATAATGCAACATCACATGATCCTGAACTGGACTGGCCGTATCAGCGGTTTACTGATTACGGCCTTTTTTGCCGCCTTCTTTATCGGTGAAGGAATTCCGGACATTCTCAACGGGAATGGAAAGGAGTTGTTGGAATTTATTCCTTTCACCTTATTAAGTCTGGCCGGATATTTACTGGCCTGGCGCCGTCCGCTATGGGGTGGCAGGCTTTTAATCGCCGGAGCTTTGTTACTGGCCGGCTATTTTATATTCCGTCAGGACATGGTTATGGCACTGGTGTATGCCCTTCCTTCCGGGCTCACCGGACTTTGTTTTATAGCGGCTGCAAATAAAGAACTCATTTAAGAATGGATTTTCCCGGGTAATCTCTATTTTCAATGCCAATGGAGACCCTGTTGTTAATCTTGTTTGTGCTGGCAATACTTACACTTTTGCTGAGTATCGCTTTCCGGAGTGGTTCAAAAAAACAAATGCCCCTTCCCCCTTTCCCGGAATACTGGCGTTCCCTGCTGGAAGAGCAATCCGTTTTTTACCAGGACCTGGATCAGGATCGTAAACCTGCATTTGAAAAAAGAGTACAAGCTTTCCTGCACCAAACCCGCATTACCGGGGTCAACTCCAACGTAGAAGAACTGGACAAAGTACTGATAGGCGCCAGTGCCATCATTCCGATTTTTGCTTTTCCTGACTGGGAATATGTCAACCTCCGGGAAGTATTACTTTACCCGGATTCCTTTAATCATGATTTTGAACAGAAGGGAGCGGACCGATCTATATTGGGTATGGTCGGCGAAGGAGCACTGAACGGCGTGATGGTCTTATCGCAACACGAATTAAGACAGGCTTTTCTTAATAAAACCAGCAAGACAAATACAGCCATCCATGAATTTGTACACCTGGTAGACAAAACAGATGGTACCGTGGATGGTATACCGGAAATTCTGATGCAGCGACAATACATATTGCCCTGGTTGCAGGCCATGCAAAAAGAAATAAAAAAGATAATGGCTAATAAATCGGATATCAATCCATACGGGGCCACCAATGAAGCCGAGTTCCTGGCCGTAGTAGCTGAATACTTTTTCGAACGCCCCGATCTGCTGGAAAGAAAAAACCCTGAACTCTATCAATTGCTGACTTCAATGTTCAGGCAGCAACCGTCGTAGGGGATGGCGGCTTCGCCGCTTTATTAACACATAGGATCATAGGTACATAGGAGACACATAGAGAGAAAATGTATTTCTATGTGACTCCTATGTTACTCTTATAGCGTTGCCCCTATTCAGATCTGTTCTGACTGTCATGCTTTCGGGGCTTTAATGAAAAACTAAACCTATGTGTTAAAAAAAATCCGCGAAGCGGATGGCGGCTTCGCCGCTTTATTAACACATAGGATCATAGGTACATAGGAGACACATAGAGAGAAAATGTATTTCTATGTGACTCCTATGTTACTCTTATAGCGTTGCCCCTATTCAGATCTGTTCTGACTGTCATGCTTTCGGGGCTTTAATGAAAAACTAAACCTATGTGTTAAAAAAAATCCGCGAAGCGGAGGGCTGTTGCCACAAAAAAAGGCCGCCTCTTCTGAGACAGCCTTCTGAAAAAATTACAGAGGAATATTTCCGTGCTTTTTCCTCGGTCGTTTCGCCACTTTATTTTCCAGCATGGCAAATGCCTTGATCAGTTTCTTCCGGGTCTCCCTTGGCTCTATGACCTCATCAATAAACCCTCTTTCGGCAGCCGTATACGGATTGGCAAAGAGTTCCGCATATTCCGCTTCTTTCTCAAGTAATTTTTTGGCCGGGTCTTCGGCAGCAGCAATTTCACTTTTGAAAATGATCTCACTCGCTCCCTTGGCCCCCATTACAGCGATCTCAGCAGTCGGCCAGGCATAGTTCATGTCGGCCCCGATATGTTTGGAGTTCATTACATCGTACGCGCCACCATACGCTTTCCGGGTGATCACGGTACAACGAGGTACGGTGGCTTCACTCAGTGCATATAACAGTTTGGCGCCATTGGTGATAATACCGTTCCATTCCTGGTCAGTACCCGGCAGGAAGCCCGGCACATCCACCAGCACCAGCAGCGGAATATTGAAGCAATCACAGAAACGGGTAAAACGGGCCCCTTTCTTGGAACTTTCAATATCCAGTACCCCGGCCAGGCTCATTGGCTGATTGGCCACGATACCAATGCTGCGGCCGGCCAGCCGGGCAAAGCCCACCACGATATTTTCTGCATAATATTTATGTACTTCAAAGAAGGAGTCAATATCACAGATGCCATTGATCACACTGCGGATATCATAAGGCTGGTTGGCACTGGCTGGTACAATTGTTTCCAGTACTTCCCGGGTTTCGTCGCCTAATGTATAGGGATACTTCACCACCACATCCTCGCAATTCTGCGGCATATAGCTCAGCAAGGTCTTAACCTGGTTAATGCAATCCATATCATTCAGTGCAGTCAGGTGGGTAACCCCTGATTTGGTAGAGTGCGTGGAAGCACCACCCAGTTCTTCGGAGCTCACTTCCTCATTGGTCACCGTTTTCACCACGTTGGGACCGGTGACAAACATATAACTGGTATTTTCCACCATGATAGTAAAGTCCGTCATGGCCGGAGAATACACGGCACCACCGGCACAGGGCCCCATGATCGCGGAGATCTGGGGAATCACTCCTGAGGTTTGTACATTTCGGTAAAAAATATCCGCATAGCCACCCAGTGAACGTACGCCTTCCTGGATACGGGCACCACCGGAGTCATTCAATCCCACCATCGGGGCACCGGCTTTCATGGCCATATCCATGATACGGCAGATCTTTTCCGCATGGGTTTCTGAAAGTGCTCCGCCAAATACGGTGAAGTCCTGGGCAAAAACATAAACGAGTCTGCCATTTACTGTACCATATCCGGTGATCACTCCATCGCCATAGAATTTCTGATCTTCCATACCAAAGTCCTTGGTACGGTGCGTGACAAGGGCCCCGATCTCTTCAAATGATCCCGGGTCCATCAACAGTTCCACCCGTTCGCGGGCGGTCAGTTTACCTTTCTTATGCTGGGCCTCGATCCGTTTTATACCGCCACCGAGTTTACCTTCTTCCAGTTTTTCCCTGAGTATTTCGACTTTCGATTTCATTGTTGTTGTTTTATAGTTAGATAAAATCTTAATTGAATAATTAAGATTTATTTACTTCTGCACCCTTCGGCAAGCTCAGGGTGACAACTGGTGTCCGTGTCATGGTGAGCTTGCCGAACCATGAACGAAAAAAATCCATGCAAAGAACTAATGCGCCAGTCTCCTTTTCCAGCTCGTAGACTTATGATCCACGGGGCTGAGTTTTTTCTGTTGCTCCTGCCAGTATTTCAACGCCACCAGGGCGGCAATCTCCGCATTGGCTTTTTGCTTTTCTTTTATTTTCTCCGGTGTATAATAATTCTTTACAAAGTGCGTATCAAAATTTCCGGTAAAGAAGGCATCATGTTCAAATACAAACGTGCCGAAGGGCAATGTAGTGGCCACGCCTTCGATCTTATAGTCTTTGATTGCTTGCAGCATTTTCTGGATGGCTTCCGTTCTGGTCTTTCCATGCACCACCAGTTTGGCGATCATGGGATCATAATAAATGGGAATGGTCATTCCTTCTTCATACCCGTCATCCACGCGGATACCTTCTCCTACCGGTTTCTGGTATTTTGTAAGTGTACCGATGGAGGGCAGGAAATTATTCAGCGGATCTTCAGCATACACCCGTAGTTCAATGGCATGTCCGTTGGGTTTGATATCATCCTGGGTCACGGATAATTTTTCACCGCGGGCAATCCGGATCTGTTGTTCCACCAGGTCGAGACCGATGATCATTTCAGAAACCGGGTGTTCCACCTGAAGGCGGGTATTCATCTCCAGAAAATAAAAATTCAGTTTATCATCCACCAGGAACTCAACCGTGCCGGTGCTTACATAATTACAGGATTTAGCAACCATCACAGCCGCTTCCCCGATGCGGTCGCGCATTTCCGGAGTCACTACGGCAGAAGGTGTTTCTTCAACCACTTTCTGGTGACGGCGCTGGATGCTGCATTCGCGTTCGAGACCATGAATCACATTTCCATATTTATCGGCCACCACCTGTACCTCGATATGGCGCGGAGAAGTCACATATTTCTCAATAAACACCGAACCATCCCCGAAGGAGGATTTGGCTTCACTGATTGCGCGTTCCATTTGTTCCTGCATATCATCCGCTTTTTCCACAATCCGCATACCCTTTCCTCCACCACCGGCAGAAGCTTTGATCAGGATCGGATACCCGATCTTATTGGCAATTTCAACGGCTTCATTCACGTCCTCAATGGCATGATCGATCCCAGGCACCATGGGAATATTGTATTTTTTCACACTTTCTTTGGCGGCCAATTTGGACCCCATTACCCGCATGGCTTCGGGGGTGGGGCCAATGAATTCAATACCCGCATCAGTCACTTTCTGCGCAAACTCGGCGTTCTCACTCAGGAAACCATAACCGGGGTGAATACCATCCACGCCGAGCTCTTTACTGATGGCGATGATTTTATCTCCATTGAGATAAGACTGACTGGAAGGAGCGGGGCCCAGGCAAACTGCTTCATCGGCAAATAATACATGGGGCGCATGACGGTCTGCATCAGAATAAACCGCTACGGATTTAATACCCATTTTACGGATCGTGCGCATAATACGAAGGGCGATTTCTCCGCGGTTAGCCACTAATATTTTTTTCATTAGAATTGTTTTAAAGTTGAATTATTCGAGTTCCACGAGCACCTGCCCTTTATCCACGGCTTGTCCGGGGGTTACTGCAATACGTTTTATTACTGCATTTGTCTGGATCATGATACTGTTTTCCATTTTCATGGCTTCCAGGATCAGGATACGGTCTCCTTCTTTCACTTCCTGTCCTTCCTTCACAGCAATATCCAGAACGAGTCCGGGCATAGGCGCCTTGATCTCTTTTATATGCTTGGTGGACGCACTGCTGAAACCCATACTGTCCAGCATCTGGTCCAGCGGATCTTTTATTTCCATCTCAAAGGATTCGCCGTCCACTTCCAGTTTGATCTTTTTCCCATTGATGTCTGCTTCCAGCAGTCGGGCATTCACGGAACGGTGATCCATGATCAGGTTGAAATCTCCGGGTGATTTTTTAAAAAAGTCAGCGGCATCGATCGCTGCCTGATCGAAGAAGAAGACAAAATCATTTGCCTTCACCTTAAAGGTTTTAGTTGATTCTGACATAATACAGGGGATTTATTGGTAAGTTACCTGAATTTAAAAAGATGAAACGCCTTTTCATATAACAGGGCCCGGGTGGGCTTTAGTGGAAAACAACCCGGCTTTTTGCCGGTAAGTGGAAAACAACCGGTATGCAAGGTTGACATTTACAGGC
>CAZLRY010000082.1:4525-11186 GCA_964561675.1 uncultured Chitinophaga sp. | reverse complement strand
ACTGGGTACACCTGAACTCAGAATTCATGAGTTGTTCAGCAACTACCTGGATGTGGATCCGCTCCTGAAACCGGTGATCTTTGTATCGGAAATGGAACACCATTCCAACCAGACTTCATGGCTGGAAACCATCGCTGATGTGGAGATCATTCCCAATGATGAAGATGGGAATATCTGTCTGCATTCCCTTACGCAGTTACTGGAAAAATATAAGGACCGCCAACATAAGATCGCGGCCATCACTGGTTGTTCCAACGTGACTGGGATACAGACCCCTTATCATGAAGTAGCCAGGAAAGTACATGCCTATAACGGCCTCTGTTTTGTGGACTTTGCCTGTTCCGCTCCCTATGTGTCCATTAATATGCACCCGGAAGAAGAAGGCGCCCACCTGGATGCTGTTTTCTTTTCGCCACATAAATTCCTCGGCGGACAAGGCACACCCGGTGTACTGATTTTTCATAAGAAACTCTATAAAAATATCATTCCCGATCAGCCCGGTGGCGGTACGGTTACCTATACCAATCCCTGGAAGCAACACGAATACATCAATGATATCGAACACCGGGAGGATGGGGGGACACCGCCATTTTTACAAGGTATCAAGGCCGCATTAGCCGTAAAGCTGAAGGAAGAGATGGGCGTGGAAAATATGCTGAAACGGGAAGAAGAACTGCTTAAAATAATATTTGATCGCTTACCAAATGTACCGGGTATTGAAATCCTCGAAGGACAAACCACGCATCGCCTGGGTGTGATCTCCTTTATTCTCCGCGGCACTCATTTCAACCTGGTGGTGAAATTACTCAACGACCGTTTTGGTATCCAGACCCGCGGGGGCTGTGCCTGTGCCGGTACCTATGGTCATATGCTGCTTCATGTGGATCAACTGCATTCCTTCGCTATCCTGGAAGAAATGCACAAAGGCGATCTCTCCTGCAAGCCCGGCTGGATCCGGATGTCCATCCACCCGGTCATGACCAATGAAGAAGTGGAATTTATCCTCGATGCCATTGAACAGGTGGCTGCCAACTATGCTGAATGGAAGAAAGAGTATATCTATGAACCAGACACTAACGAGTACCATCATGCGTCGTTTAAGGATGAAATGACGGAGACGGTGGGGCGGTGGTTCGGGAACTAGTCGGGAGTTAGTAGTCGGGAGTCGGGAGACAACAGCCCCTTCTAACTAGTCGGGAGTCGCGAGTCGGGAGTCGGGAGACAAAAGCCCATTCTTAGGAGGTTGAATCATAAATGCCCACCATCTACTCGTTTTACGTAATACAGCTCGTACCTTGTACAACAGCCGTTGTCACCCTGAGCGTGCCGAAGGGTGAAAAGCACGAAGTACATTTTGGTTGGTAGTGCTTCGGCAAGCCTGCCTGTCCGGCAGGCAGGCTCAGCATGACAACAACTATCAGCTACACGTTTTACGTAATGCAGCTCGTACCTCATACCTCGCCGCTCATACCTTCTACAAAAAAAACTGCCCTGTCTCCAGGGCAGCTGCTCAGGGTTAAAGATGAAATTATTCGCTTAGTATAATCCGGCCGAGATCGGTTTTCTTACCGGACATGATTTCAACATTTTCAATCAGCATTGGTACAAACTGAGGATTGATCGGCTTGATCTGCACTTTGTATAATCCGGGCTCGAGATCTTCGAGTACCAGGATGCCTTCGGTGGCATTCATGGCATAAGGACCGGACGTAAACTGATCATTAAATACAGTCACCACGGCTTTTGCTTCCAGGGGTGCTACTTGTATCACCATTGCGCCGGTGATTCCAGCGGGAGGATCAAATTGCTGAAAATCGGGAATTGTTTTGCCGGTACTTGCCGGATTGGTTGCAGGGCTGCCGCCTGTCGGGTCAAGCGTGTCTTTGGAACAACTGAACAGGGTAAATACGACAGAAAAAAGCAGGGCAATGATTGCCAGGGGGTACTTGTTTTTCATAAGGTTCGATTAAAAGGGTAAATTGTTAACCCCCGTAAGGTATATACGTAATTCCTGCTACGCAATTTATGCCAACGGTAATTTTTATAATTGAGGGTTTTCATTTAGCCCGACTGGGTTGTTATTATTAAATGAGCAGCCAGTCTGTCGGAGATGTACAGGTCTTTTTAGATGAATGTGCCAATAAGTAGATTGCAAAAAAAAGCCCCTCTGTAGAAACAGCGGGACTTTTAAGTAATGGTTCTGATTAAGCAGGTATAACTACAAGTTGTAGTAAGCCGTGTTGCTGTGATTTATTTTAGCAACCGGAGCTGATTTCATGTGATAGCCTGATTTGCCGGTTTCCTGTTGCGGAATGGGCGGCGTTACCGGTACTTCTGTTTTCTTGGCATGGATCTGCGCCAGGGTAGGAGCAATAACCAATGAAACAATGGACATCAGTTTGATCAGGATGTTCATGGAAGGACCTGAAGTATCTTTAAACGGATCCCCAACGGTATCTCCGGTTACAGATGCTTTGTGTGGTTCTGATTTCTTATAATACATTTCACCGTTGATCTCTACTCCTTTTTCAAAAGACTTCTTAGCATTATCCCAGGCACCACCTGCGTTGTTCTGGAACATACCCATCAACACACCACTAACCGTTGCACCGGCGAGGAACCCACCCAGCGCTTCAGGGCCGAGGGTGAAACCGATCGCGAGGGGAGCTACGATGGTGATGGCTCCGGGCAACAACATTTTACGGATAGATGCCTGTGTGGAAATAGCCACACATTTATCATATTCAGGCTTACCGGTACCTTCCATGATACCCGGAATGGTACGGAACTGACGACGTACTTCTTCCACCATACTCATGGCCGCTTCACCCACGGCGCGGATGGCCAGGGAGGAGAAGATCATAGGAATCATTCCACCAATAAAGAGGGAAGCCAGTACATCGGCTTTATAAATATCAATATGCTGGTTATCCGGCATAGCCACTCCCACAAAGGCGGCAAAAAGCGCCAGGGCAGTCAGGGCTGCAGATGCAATCGCAAATCCTTTACCTGTAGCGGCTGTGGTATTACCTACCGCATCCAGTACATCCGTTTTTTCCCGCACATCTTTCGGCAGTTCACTCATCTCCGCAATACCACCGGCATTATCCGCAATCGGACCGAAGGCATCGATCGCCAGCTGCATAGCCGTAGTGGCCATCATACCGGCAGCGGCAATAGCCACACCATAAAGACCGGCAAATTCATAAGAACCCCAGATACCGGCAGCCAGTACAAGGATCGGCAGGAACGTGGATTCCATACCCACCGCAAGACCACCGATTACATTGGTCGCATGACCGGTAGAAGACTGACGGATGATCGAATTCACGGGACGCTTGCCCATGGCAGTATAATATTCAGTAATGATACTCATTAAAGCACCCACGGCCAGTCCCACACCAATCGCACCCAGCACACCCCATTTGGTGAATGTGAATCCTCTTAATGTCATGGTGCCTTCGGGCAGGATAAAATAAACCAGTCCGGCAGCAGCACCGGCTGTCAGCACGATGGAACCCCAGTTACCCATATTCAGGGCTTTCTGTACGTTATCGGTACTGATACCGGCAGAGTCGCTTACGCGGACAAACAGGGTACCAATGATTGAAAAGATAATACCCACACCGGCGATCAGCATCGGTAATACAATGGGCGAGTAACCACCCAGGGTATCGTTGGCAAAGTCAATGGTGGTTTGCTGACCGAGTACAATCGTGGCCAATACAGTAGCCACATAAGAACCGAATAAGTCAGCTCCCATACCAGCCACATCACCTACGTTATCACCCACATTATCCGCAATAGTGGCGGGGTTACGGGGATCATCTTCCGGGATACCGGCTTCCACTTTACCTACCAGGTCAGCACCTACGTCAGCTGCCTTGGTATAGATACCGCCACCCACACGGGCGAAGAGGGCAATCGACTCAGCACCGAGGGAGAAACCGGTCAGTACTTCAATCGTACGGATCATTTCTTCAGAATCCACGGAAGCACCGGCCGCGAAATACTGTTTTAAAACGATATATAAACCGCCAAGGCCGAGTACAGCCAGGCCGGATACACCCAGTCCCATAACGGCACCGCCGGTAAAGGAGACATTGAGTGCTTTACTTAAGCTGGTACGTGCAGCCTGTGCAGTGCGCACGTTGGCACGGGTGGCCACTTTCATACCGATATAACCGGCAGTGGCACTGAATACCGCCCCGATTACAAAAGCTACTGAAATCAGCCAGTGGGAATGCGGATTGGCCTGGGCCATAACAGCCAGCAGGATACCTACGATTACCACGAAATAGCCAAGAATTTTCCATTCTGCCTTGAGGAAGGCCATGGCACCAACGGCAATGTAGTTGGCGATTTCTTTCATACGGTCGTTACCGGCGTCTTGTTTGGATACCCAATTGAACTTGATTAGTGTGTAAAGCAAGCCAATAAGTCCCATGACGGGTACCAGGTAGATCAATTTGTCCATAACAGTCGATTCTTAGTGTCTGGTTTAGATTAAAAAACGGCCATTTTGGCCGGGCGGCAAAGATAGGGGTTGAGACCCAATGGCACAAGCCCCTGATAGGCTTTATTTTCAGGGGCTTGAAGTGTAAAAAACACACTTATTTAAACTACTTATTTCTGCAGAATATCCGATTCAGAATTTATCGCAGGTTCTGCTTCTTTTCCGCAATCACAGTTACAGTTCTTCGGCCTTAACTGCTCTAATCCGGTTAACTGTTCTTTCAGGTTCTTAATAGCAGTATCGGCTTTCCGGATGGAATCGGCATTTTTAGATTGACGGGCGCCTATTCTTATGTCGCTCATATTCAATTCATTGACGGCTTTATTGAAACTTTCAATGGATGATTTTTGGAGCTCAATGGTTAGTTCCTGGCTGGCCTGGATGGAAAAGGGCAGCAATCCATAAGCAATTCCTTCGGCATTTTCGGTAAGGGCTAAAATATAGCCGGCAGCCCCCATGGGTAAGTAAATACTGCCATCGGTGTAAGCAAATACGTAACGGCCGGAACCGTCATTCTTTAATCCCCCCTTGGTATAAATCTTTTTATCCGGAACGATCAGGAAGACATCCAGCTTTTCCTGGTAGCTTCCGGTAATCCGAACCGAGAGGTCGGCTTTGGAATTTCCATTGACCTCTTTTAGGAAAACATCCACATTGAACCAACCGAAGGTTTCGATGGAGAACTGGTAGTACAAGGCGGTCTGGTCGGCCGGATTTACGACTTCTTTTTCAGTAAACAGGGGAACACCCGGTTGTGGATTGATAACAATTCTTTCTTCAACCGTCTGTGGACCATTATCCACAATATGCTTTTCTCTGTTTTCCTCCAGTTGCTGCTTTCGGTTGAGTAGCACTTTACTGCGATCCCGGTATTGCTGGCAACTATCAATACATTCACTCAGTTTTCGCAATTGCGGGTCGGGGAGTTGCAGCCGGTCGCTTTCATTTTGAATATAGCTGTAAATCGCATCATAATCAGATTCCTGTAAATCCGGAAAAGGAGTGCCTATACTGCCAAATTGCGCTTTCTGGTTACAGAAATATAAGAACTGGTTTTGCCAGAGTTCATTACTGAGATGAGCCAGCTTTGCTGAAAGAGGGTTAAAAGACAAAGTATCAGCACCGCCATCATAGTTCCAGGCATAAGTGGGTATATGTAAACCGTACCCCCTGACTAACAATGTATCCCCCGAATACTGCCGTAGATAATGCGCAAGGTCAGGCCCAGTAACTAATGTACCCAATTTATGACAGGCGACACATTTGGCATTGAAAATTGCTTTACCGGTTGCTAAACTTTTATCAAGGGCTGTTGCTGGCAATGTATCCGGTTTTACCCAATTGAGCTGGCCATCCTCCGTTTCTTCTCCCTTGAACAGTTTCATCCCCGGTTCTTTAAAACGAGTGGGAAGAGCCACATCGATCTTTTTCTTCAACGTTGCTGACTGTCCTTTCTTCGGGTTAATATAAATCATCCCCCCGCTGCTCATGGGTTCTTCACCCGAACTGGTGGTCAGTCCGTTTTTAATCATCTGCGCGATGGTATAGGCTTCTTTGATCTCCAGTGTTACCTGCTTTTTGCTGCCGGCATCAATGGCCCCCTGCGGAATTTTCAATAAGGCTCCATTCTTTGTTACCAGGATCGTATCCCGTTCTGTATCGATCGTATATTCATCGGCTGGCATTTCACCAGGCTTTGTAATCAGGGAATTTTTGCCGGAATAGGTACAGGCATAAAGCACGGTCAGGAGGATCAGGAGCGAGGCAATGATTTTTTTCATAAATAAGGTCTTGGAAGAATAAGATACCATTTATTCCAAATTGCATAAATGGTAACCCGGAATTGGGGTGGATAATTCAATTTATCCGGTCATCACAATACACCCCTAACGGGGTGAAACATTGGGTTGGGGTTTCACATTGATATTCTACCAACAATGCACCCCTAACGGGGTGAAACATTGGGTTGGGGTTTCACATTGATATGCTATCATCAATGCACCACTAACGGGGTGAAACATTGGGTTGGGGTTACACATTGATATTCTACCAACAATGCACCCCTAACGGGGTGAAACATTGGGTTGGGATTACACATTGATATTCTACCAACAATGCACCCCTAACGGGGTGAAACATTGGGTT
>CAZLRY010000082.1:0-4425 GCA_964561675.1 uncultured Chitinophaga sp. | reverse complement strand
CCAACAATGCACCCCTAACGGGGTGAAACATTGGGTTGGGATTACACATTGATATGCTACCAACAATGCAACCCTAACGGGGTGAAAACGAATTCATCAATTTCATTTTTTTTGATACAATTAGCGCATGAGAAATGAAACAATACGATAGATGAAATTAATATCCCAATTGGAATGACCATCTCACCCCTTTAGGGGTGCATTGTTGGTAGCAGATGCGTCAATTTTAAACGATGTCTGTTTCACCCCGTAGGGGTGTATTGTGATGCCCAGAAATTATTCATTATTGAATATGCAAAAAAGCCCTTCCCATAAATTCAACAATATCTCCCGCAATCAATGCTTCCATCGACCCTTCCTTCACCGCCAGATCCCCCGCCAGCCCGTGCAGGTAACAACCCAGCATCGCGGCTTCAATTGGTGTATATCCCTGTGCCAGCAGTCCGGTTATTATACCGGTAAGCACATCACCGCTTCCGGCCGTGGCCATACCGGGATTCCCGGTGCTGTTGAAATAACATTGGCCCCCGGGTGTGGCAACCAGTGTATGATGGCCTTTCAGAACGATCACCACCCGGAGTTTCGCCGCCAAAGCCCTGGCTTTTTCAATCCGGTCAAAATCATTGGCTGAAACACCGGCCAGCCGCTCAAATTCTTTGGGATGGGGGGTGAGGATGGAGCCGCCAGGTAACAATTCCTGTAAGGAGGGTTCGGCTGCCAGTATATTCAGGGCATCGGCATCCAGCACGATCGGATGGGAATACCCGCTTAATAAAGATTTCAGGCAATCCACTGTTTCCGGGGACAGGCCAATACCCGGACCAATCCCGATGGCTTTGTACTGTTCAGGGGCCACCACACTGCTGATACAGTCGGGCTGAGCATCGGGGATCGCCATCGCTTCGGGTACGGCGGTCTGTAAGATGGTTAAACCATGACCCGGGATATGACAGGTGAGTAAACCGGCGCCACTGCGGAGACAGGCTTTTGCCGCCAATATTGCTGCGCCCATTTTGCCCCGGCTGCCGGCTAACAGCAATGCATGACCGAAATTTCCCTTATGGGCAAAACGGGACCTTGCTTTATAAATACTGTGTATGATCGTATCATCCAGCAATTCATAGGGAGAAGGGGTGTCTTCTTCGTACTGCCGGTGCAGACCAATATCCAGCAGTTGCAGGTCGCCCACCGCCGCCAGGTTTTCTGCCACCAGGTAAGCCAGTTTGTACGATTGAAAGCTGAGGGTATGGGTTGCAAGTACGGTCAGGTAGTTGCCGGAAGACTGATCCGTAAACAAACCACTGGGAATATCTATGGAAATGACCGGCATCCCTGACTGGTTGATCTGTGTGATCAGTTCTGCAGCCAGGCCCTCCACAGCCCGGTTGAGTCCGGAACCAAAGAGGGCATCAATGATGATTTGTCCGGGTGGTAATTCCGGAATATGTTCCGATGATTGTATAAAATGAATATGTCCCTGCGGATAGCGATGTAACCTTGAAAGATTTTGCTGAAAATCATCCGTGCCCCGGTGACCATATTCCAGGATATACATATAAACCGTACACCCTTTCTCCAGCAATTGCCGGGCAATCGCCAGTCCGTCGCCCCCGTTATTTCCTTTCCCGCAATAAACAGCAAACTGCATCTGTTCCGGATATTGGCGTTGCAACCAGTCGGTACAGGCCGTAGCCGCCCTTTCCATCAGTTCAATAGAAGTAACAGGTTCATGGTTGATGGTATACTGATCCCAGTCCCGGATCTGTTGGGCCGTAAAGATTTTCATTGGATATTAAAGGTCCGCCATTTTTCCGATATACGGAATGACTTATCAACGGGCCTTTTTTTCGTGTTTTGCCGGGGGAGGACCAACGGGCTTTTCTTTCACCCGTGCTGATTTTTTAGCGGGAAGTGTATCGCTTTCTTCTTCCTCAGTACTCGTTTTCTGGAAATACTCCCCGAAGAGATCATAACTCTGGTGGGCCGTATTATAAATACTACGGGTAAACCGGTTCCCGAGGATAATGATGGTCACTTTTTCGTCAATCAGCCGGGCGAATGCGGCATTACAGCCATGCCATTTTCCGAAATGATAGACGATCTTTTTGTTATTGGGCAGGTTCATCAGCCGGAAACCCAGTCCGTAATTATGAACCGATGGACGTTCATTACTATAGGAAGTAAAGGCTGAATCCAGCAGCGCGTTGCTGATCACCTGATCCGTGTATAAAGCCTGATCCCATTTGAGCAGATCGCCGGCCGTGGTATAAATATTTTTATCGCCATACGTGCCATCCAGGAAATCATTGGTCCAGATATACCCGTCTGCTTTAAAAGAAGGAGTGGCCGTGAGGGTGTCCTTCAGCGTAAATACATACGTGTCTTTCATCTGCAACGGCGTGAAAAGTTTTTCCTTTAAATAATCCGGATAGGTTTTACCGGTCACCTTTTCTATCAGCATGGCCAGCAGCAGGTAATTCGTATTACAGTAACTGAATTTACGACCGGGATTAGCTTCTTTATTCGGGGGCGTATTGATCATGAATTGCAATACATCCTGATTGGTACAGTAGACTTTCTTATCCCAGCCAGACCGGTCCATGAAATGCACATAATTCGGTAATCCGCTCCGGTGATTCAGCAGCATTTTGATCGTAATCCCCGGGTAAGGGAGTTCAGGAAAATAACGGGACAGGCTGTCGTCCAGTCCCAGTTTACCCTCCTGTACCAGCCGCAGTATTGCCACCCCGGTAAAGGTCTTACTGGTGGAAGCAATATGCAGGGACGTACTGGCCGACATGGTATCTTTTTTACGCAGATCCCTTTTGCCGATATATTTTTCATAGAGAATGGCCCCGTTTTTCGCGATCAGGATCTGGCCATTGAAGTTTTTATAGCGCAATAAAGTACTGTCAAAAAAGGCACTCAGCATCCGGTAATACTGCCGGAATTCATCCTTGCCGATCGGTGCAGGGGTGGGCGGATAATACTGCAGGGAATCTTCAGGAACGGTTTTTTCTTTCACCGAAGTATTACAGCAAACGCAGACCAAGGTCAGCAAAAAAATAAAGGAGAGCGACTTCAAATGTTGGTTCGTTGGTTTGTTTACAAAAATAGAAGGCCGTTGTTCCGGGACACTTTATAGTTTTCCCCAACAGGCTTTGTAATGTTAATAATAAAACAAGTGTTAGTGTTAATATTTTGGGCAGGAGTTTCCTATTCTGGTGAAAATGCAGTTAATGATACGTAGTATATTTGCTGTATGACAAAGACTGGTACCAATACGAGTTATCCCAAAGAGAAGATCAGGATCCTGTTCCTGGAGAATATCAGTGATTCAGCGGTGAAGAATTTCCGTCATCATGGCTATGTGAAAGTGGAGAAGATCACCAGGGCGCTGACAGAGGAGGAACTGATCGAAGAAATCAAGGATGTTCATATACTCGGCATCCGTTCCAAAACCATGGTCACCAAAAAAGTGCTGGAAGCGGCAAAGAAACTGCAGGCCATCGGGTGCTTTTGTATCGGGGTGAACCAGGTGGATCTGAAATCGGCGACTAAAAACGGGGTGGTTGTTTTCAATGCCCCGTATTCAAATACCCGCAGTGTGGCTGAATTGGTAATCGGATTATCAATTATGCTGATCCGTCGTATTCCGGATAAGAACAAAGCGGCACATGAAGGGATCTGGAATAAGGATGCCAAGAACAGTTATGAATTAAGAGGCAAGACACTCGGCATTGTCGGGTATGGAAATATCGGCAGCCAGGTGAGTGTGCTTGCTGAATCACTGGGCATGAAAGTGATTTTTTATGATGTGGAGACCAAACTGCCCCTGGGCAATGCGGAAGATGCCCGTAACCTGAAGGAATTACTCGGCCGTGCCGATGTAGTCACCCTGCATGTACCCGAAACCAGTCAGACAAAAAACCTGATCAATAAGAACAACCTGCGCTATTTCAAAAAGGGCGCCATCCTCCTCAACTATGCCCGTGGCGAAGTGGTGGAGCTGGATGCACTCCGCAAAGAGATCGTGGAAGGGAATATTGGTGGTGCGGCTATTGATGTATTTCCCTGGGAGCCCGAGAAAAACGGGGATCGTTTTCAGTCACCCCTGCAGGACCTGCCCAATGTGATCCTGACCCCGCATATCGGGGGCAGTACGGAAGAAGCCCAGGCCAATATCGGGGAAGACGTAAGTGTGAAACTGTTCAACTACCTCGAAAAAGGTATCACGTTTGGTTCGCATACCGTACCGGCACTGGCCCTTCCGCCGCAGGAAGGCAGTCACCGGATCCTGCATATCCACAAGAATGTACCGGGTGTACTTTCAGCGATCAATACCCAGTTATCAAAGCATAATATCAATATCCTCGGACAGTACCTCAAGACCAATGAAGAGATCGGTTATGTGGTGCTGGACGT
>CAZLRY010000081.1:0-11766 GCA_964561675.1 uncultured Chitinophaga sp. | reverse complement strand
GTCTGTACCCTGATCGGTGGCGGCGGCGGGGGTCTCGGTAATCATTTAAATACCAACTGGACTCCCAATATCAATGGCTCATGGACCATCTCTTTCCGGACTGCGAATATCCCTGCCAATGCAGCCTCCGTAGTATTTGGTTTTACCGGGGGCCTTAATATGGGCTGTGTGCAGAAAGGTGTCGACTCCTGGGAACTTCAGTTCTTTCTCAACTCAACCTTAATCAAAGTGGAAGTACCGGGTACAGCCGGAACGGGTATCCATACCACTACCTTCGTTTATAACAGCAGCACTAATGCAGTACTTGGCTATGGCGACGGGGTTTTGAGAACAACAGTTTCACTGCCTTCCGCTTTAAATTTTCTTGGAACAGACCCGATCTGGCTCGGGGGCTATGGGGGTTCCTCCTTCCTTTTACCAGCAGGTGCACTGATCGATGAATTCAGGATGTATAACCGGGTGGTCTCTTCCACCGAGATCAATCAACTGGCCAATACCTGTACACCGGGCACTGCCTGTAGTGGTACACCTGTTTCATTTGATATTACAGTGAATCCGATTCCAAACATCGCCAATGTACCAGACCAACTCACCTGTAACAATGGCAATACGATCCCCGTTAACTTCAGCAGTAATGTGCCAGGTACTATTTTCAATTGGACAAATAGCAACCCATCGATCGGACTGGCTGCCAGCGGTACCGGAAATATCCCTTCGTTTACCGGTATTAATACAGGCAATGCGCTGGCAATTGCCACGATTACTGTTACGGCTGTTGGAAACACTGTTCCTGCATGTAGTAATAACCCGGAGACCTTTTTTATTGGTATCAACCCCTCACCCACAGCGTCGGCCAATACACTCTCCCAAACAGTCTGTTCGGGTTCAGCAAATATTCCGATCACCTATACCAGTAATGTATCAGGCACCAGTTATACCTGGACAAGAGATAATACAACCGAGGTATCCGGAATTGGGGGCAATGGCACCGGAAATATAAATGGAGTTTTCATAAATAATACCAATGCCCCGGTGACCGTCACCTTCACGATCACTCCTTCCCGTAGTGGTTGTCAGGGCACGCCTTTCACCGCCACCGTAACCGTTGGTGAAGCAATCCCTCCTTCCACGGTAAGTCCGGCCACGCAGACGATCTGCTCCGGCCCGATAACGGATATCATCCCTTCCAGTACATTCCAGGGTATCACGTATAACTGGACCCGCGATAATGTGACGGAAGCAACCGGCATTCCGGCCAGTGGCACCGGTCCGATCAGTGGCACATTGGTTAACACAACCGGACAACCACTTACGGTCACCTTTACCATCATTCCGCAATACAATGGCTGCGATGGTACACCCCTGACCGCAACGGTGGAAATGAGAGGTGTTCCCACGGTTGTTTGTCCTGCTGATATTGTAACCGGTACCGATGCAGGCCTCTGCAGTGCTGTGGTTACCTATACTCCTGTAATAAATGGCATACCTGCCCCGGACCTCACGTATTCATTCAGCGGCGCTACAACCGGCAGCGGCACAGGCAGTGGAAGCGGATCCGTCTTTAATAAAGGTATCACTACGGTCACACTAACGGTAACGAATAGTTGTGGAACCAGTAACTGTTTCTTCAATATCACTGTAAGAGATACGGAAGTGCCGGTCATTACCTGTCCTGCCAATATCAGCGTGGGTACCGATGCCGGAAATTGCTCCGCTTCTGTGAATACGACCAACCCGGTCACCAGTGACAACTGTGGCATCCTGATCCAGAGCTGGTCGCTCAGCGGAGCCACTACCGGCAACTCAACCAGCTCCGGCATCAATAACCTCGGTACCTATGTGTTCAACAAGGGCGTTACCACGGTTACTTACACCGTAGTGGATGCGGCCGACCTGGTTTCGAGTTGTTCCTATACGGTTACCGTAGAAGACGACAAGGTACCGGTGATCACCTGCGCTTCCAATATCACCGCCACTACGCCGGTTGGTTCCTGCACAGCTATTGTAAACTATACAATCAATGCAACCGATAACTGCCCGGGTGTAACCACTCAATTGATTGCAGGTCCCGCCAGTGGCAGCGCCTTCCCGCTTGGAGTTACGACCGTAACCTGGAAAGCCGTGGATGCGGCAGGTAATTCATCGGCCAATTGCTCCTTCACAGTCACCGTATTGGATGGACAATTACCGGTGATCAGTTCACAACCCCAGACAACTACAGTTTGTGAAGGCAGTAATGCGGTATTCTCTGTCACGGCCAGCAATGTGGTGAATTACCAATGGCAGCAGTGGAATGGGCTGGTATGGAATGATATCAGTGGCGCCACTACATCCTCGTATACTGTGAATAATGTAACCCCGGCAATGAATACAAATACCTTCCGGGTGCGGTTGAGCGGACTTTGCAGTATCGTTAATTCCGCAGCTGCCAGTCTGTTTGTCAATAACCTGCCGCAGGTATCAATCAGCAGCACTATGACCGCTTTGCAGCCCGGACAAACCAGTACGATCAATGCATTGGCTAACCCAGCCGGAGGCAATTATGCATGGTCGCTGAATGGTAATTTGCTGCCGGGTATCAGTGGCAGCAGTTACGGACCGCTGACTACCGATCAGGCAGGAACATATAAAGTGTTATATACTGATGTAAATGGATGCAGCAAAACGTCCAATGACCTGGTGATTCAGGCTTCCGCTTCCGACAATCTCTGGATCTACCCGAATCCGAGTTCAGGCAGCTTCCAGGTACGTTACTTTAATCAAAGTGGGGAGCAGGCAGATATGATTGTTTACAATGCAGCCGGACAGCCGGTGATGAAAAAACAAGTAACGACCGGTATTGCCTACAGTCGTACAGACTTTGATTTATCGGGTTTAGCCCAGGGTGTATATCTCGTGAGGGTGATTCGTTCCGGTGGCCGTGAGCTGGCATCGAAACGGGTGATCGTCTATCATCCTTAAGTGTAAGACTAAATGGTACAATTGTAACCCTGCCTGTTCCCAGGCGGGGTTATTTTATTCGTGGGTATCGGCACCCAGGGCTTTGTATAACGCATCCTGGATTTTACCACGGATCATCAGCTGGGAAAGTTTGTTGTTATCACGTGTAGGTGTAACACGGTTGGAGAGAAAAATATAAACAAGATCATACTGCGGATCCACCCATACACAGGTGCCGGTAAAGCCGGTATGTCCAAAGGTTGAAGGCGATGAAAGAGAGGCCGGATAAGGATCCTTGCGCAGCAGGTTATCTTTTTCCGGTTTATCAAAACCCAGTCCGCGACGGCTGATCTTACTGTTGTAAGCAGTAAACAACTGAACCGTCTCCGGTTTCAGATAACGAACCCCGTTGAACTCGCCTTTATTCAGCAACATCTGATACAGGAGGGAAAGGTCATACGCGTTGGAAAATAAACCGGCATGGCCGGCAATACCGCCAAACATGGAAGCCCCTTCATCATGCACATCTCCGCGGATAGATTGCTTACGGAAATAATTATCATTCTCGGTAGGCACCATACATTCCACCGGAAAACGGTTACGGGGTGCAAACCCCGTGGAGTACATACCCATTTTATTGTAAAAGGTTTTACGGGTGTACTCATCCAGACTAAGCCCGCTGACTTCTTCCACGATTTTACCCAGGAAAATAAAATCATTATCGCTATACACATATTTATTGGCTGGTCCGAGCGGACTCGTTTTTATACGTTGCAATAAAGTGTCTTCCCAGTCATCCCGGAGATAAAAATTCTCGGCCACCCTTACCCCATACCCTTTCTGTGGTTTCAATTCATAATACCCGGGCTTGGGGGAGCCGTTGCCATTCATCGTTTCTTTATAAAAAGCGATAAAAGGAACCAGTCCGGCCTGATGTAACAGGATATCGCGGATCTTCAGATTTTCTTTATCACTTCCTTTTACCCAGGGAAGATAATCTTTCAAGGTACCATCCAGGCTAACCTTTCCTTCATCATATAATTTCATAATGGCCACGGTGGTGGCAGAGACCTTGGTTACCGAAGCGAGGTCAAATATACTTTCCGGACTCATAGCCGGTGAGGCAGCTTCAAACTCAAAACGACCAAAGGCCTTATGATAAATAATTTCCCCTTTATGCGCAGCCAGTACCACACAACCCGGGAATGCTTTCCTCGCTACAGCATCCAGCGCAATGGAATCCACTGCCTGTAAAGCAATACGGGTTTCTTCAGGAGTCACCGGTTTGTTCTTCATCACAATGCCCTGTCCGAATTTAAACTGGCAAACGGTAACCGGAATTTTACCCTTCGGCATTTGTTTTCCTTCAAGGATATCGGCTGCCACCTGCTGGGTGATCTCATCATCCTGGTAACAGGCTACCAGGGTGTAGGCATCACAGAAATTTTTATTGGCCAGTACATTGCCAAATGTGAAGGTGATGGTTTTAATAAAATTAAGTCCCTTGTACAATTTCAGCGCGGCGGGGGTCATCCCGAAATTATCCATCGGCTTATTCGAATAATTATGCACGCCGATCACGATCGCGTCATAAGTACCGTCTTTTGGAATCGCTTTAAGGATGGAGTCGGCTTTGGCGGGGCTGTCTTTATAAGAATAGAGAAACACATCCGCACCCAGGTCTTCTTTCAGCCGTCGGCCAAAGGCACTGAGCTCACGGGTACCAATGCCTACATAGGCAATTTTCTTTTGTTTGGAAGTCAGCGGCACCTGTGCATAATCAGTTCGGGAAGCGGTAAGACCGGCCTGGGACAATAAGGTAATGCCGTGCTGTGCCACTTCGCGACGGATTGCATCGGTTTTGGCATTGATGTCTTCCAACAGGTTGTTGGTGCTGATCACGGTTGTCTTATTCAATCCGAGCTGGTACTTTGAAGCCAGTACTTTCCGCACTTTACTATAAATATCTTCCCAGGTCAGGCGGTTATCGGCAATGGCTTTTTTAATCGCTTCGATTGACTCTGGTACATTTTCAGGGAGACAAAGCATATCATTTCCGGCAATGATCGCTTCCACGGCAATGGTACCACCGGGGAAATACTTGGCCACACCTTTCATTTCCAGGGCATCTGTAAAAGTGAGTCCGTTATAGTGCAGGCTATTGCGCAGCAGATCGGTCACATTATTCTTTGAAATGGAGGTAGCCCGGTTCTTTGTATTATCAATCGCCGGAATATAGAGGTGGGCGATCATCACACTTCCTACCCCTGCATCAAAAATGGCTTTAAAGGGTACCAATTCCATCGAATCCAGTTGCTCCATGCTTTTATTGATCACCGGCAGGTCGAGGTGTGAGTCCACATCCACATCTCCGTGTCCGGGAAAGTGTTTGGCACAGGCCATGATCCCTGCATCCTGCATGCCTTTCATATAGGCCACTCCAAATGTGGACACCTTATTCTTGTCTTCCCCGAAGGAACGGAAACCGATCACGGGGTTATTGGGATTGTTATTGACATCCACCACCGGCGCATAGTTCACATGCACACCGATCCGTTTGCATTGTTCACCTACGGCCAGTCCCATGCGGTACACCAGGTTTTCATCATTAATGGCCCCGATGGTCAGCTGGTAAGGAAACTTCGCCACACTGTCGAGCCGCATGCCCAATCCCCATTCGCCATCAATGGTGACCATTAATGGCGTCTGTGCGATGCTTTGGTAAAGATTGGTGAGATTGGCCTGGCGGACCGGACCACCCTGGAAAAAGCAAAGGGCGCCCACATTGTATTTCTTTATTTCCTCGGAAACTTTGGCCACATGGTCAGGACCGAGATTGGAGTGCGCCCGGATCACCATCAGTTGGGCAATACGCTGATCGTTGGTCAGTGAGTTGAATACACTGTCCACCCATTGTGCCTTATTGAGCTGACTCTTGTACTGTGCCTTGCCAAGGACGGGAAAAAGTAGAAAACAGAGCAGTAACGGCTTGAAATTCCGCATGATACTATTTATTAATATAAAGGAAGTTTGAGTTTTTAAAATTAACGGTTTTGGGCCAAAGGAGATGGTAGTGGTTCCTTAAAATTGAAATGGTTATTTTTGACGGCTAAAGCTGAAATGGTGCCAGATAAGATTACGTTATTACCTGATAATATTGCCAACCAGATCGCGGCCGGAGAAGT
The DNA here is from genome assembly GCA_964561675.1 of uncultured Chitinophaga sp. Classification (GTDB taxonomy): domain Bacteria; phylum Bacteroidota; class Bacteroidia; order Chitinophagales; family Chitinophagaceae; genus JJ008. The sequence continues at coordinate 5,641 of CAZLRY010000081.1, read as the reverse complement.
GATTCAACGGCCGGCCAGTGCCGTGAAGGAATTGCTGGAAAATGCGGTCGATGCCGGAGCCTCGGAGATCAAACTGATCATCAGTGATGCCGGGAAGGCCCTGGTACAGGTAATTGACAATGGCAGCGGCATGACCGAAACCGATGCCCGGATGTGTTTTGAACGGCACGCCACTTCCAAGATCAGGAACATAGAGGATCTTTTTCATATCCGCACCATGGGTTTCCGGGGTGAGGCCCTGGCATCTGTGGCGGCAGTGGCACAGGTAGAACTGAAAACGAAAAGAGCAGAAGACGAAACCGGTACTTATATAGAAGTGGAGAATAGTATGGTCAGGAAGCAGGAACCGGTAGCTGCTCCCAATGGCACCAGCATTGCGATGAAGAATCTGTTCTTTAATGTTCCGGCCCGCCGGAATTTTTTAAAGAGCAATGCGGCCGAAACCCGGCATATTGTGGATGAGTTTACCCGGGTGGCCATGTCCTTTCCGGAGATTCTCTTTACCCTTACCGCCAATAACCAGCAGATCTTCCATCTCGAAGCCGGCAGCCTGAAACAGCGGATCGTACAGTTGCTCGGTGGCACGTATAACGCCAAACTGGTAACGGTGAAAGAAGAGACCGACTACATGAATATCTATGGTTTTGTGGGCAAACCCGAAACCGCCAAGAAGACCCGGGGCGATCAGTATTTTTTTGTCAATAACCGGTTTATCCGCAGTGCTTATCTGAATCATGCGGTGATGAATGCCTATCAGCAAATGATTCCATCGGACAGTTACCCGATGTATGTGCTCTTTATCGACCTCGATCCGGCAGTGATCGATGTAAATGTGCATCCCACCAAGCAGGAGATCAAATTTGAGGATGAAAAGATCATCTATGCCTTTGTGCAGGCGGCAGTCAAACATGCCCTGGCGCAATTCAGTGTCACCCCCACCCTCGATTTTGAGCTGGATGCATCTATACAACAACTGAGTGCCATTCAGCAACCTTTTACAGATGACCGGAAGAATGCTGCAGCAGCAGGTTCGATCTTCCGGGGATTTACGCAAAAGAACCAGGCGCATTTCATCGAGAAATCGGATCAGGGGGAGTTGAAGCATTGGAAGGAAATGTATGAAAGAAGCGAGTCGGGAGTCGGGAGTCGGGAGTCGGGAACCAGTAGCCCGGCGAATCACTCACCACTCACCACTCACCACTCACCCCTTGCAGCTGATGCCGAAATCACTCAGTTACTGAATACCTACATCACCATCCCATCCAACAACGGTTTCCTCCTGCTCCATCAGCAATCCGCCCATGAACGGGTGTTGTATGAGCAGCTCAGTGCAGCAGGAAAGGATAAGCCTGTGGCTACACAGCGGAGTATGTTCCCTTCCACCATGGAACTCACCCCGGCCGATGCGGCGGTGATGGAGGAGATCATGGATGACCTGAAGTATTTAGGGTATACTATTGAACCATTTGGCAAGAATACCTATGTAATTCAAGGCACCCCGGCCGATGTGGAAGCGGGGAATGACAAGCATATCATTGATATCTTACTCGAACAATACAAGCATTTCAGTCCGGAAGTAAAATTCTCCCGCCGCGAAAAACTGGTGCGTTCCTTAGCCCGTCAACAATCCATCAAGGCCGGCACCCGCCTGACCGAACGCGAAATGCGGCAACTGGTCACCGATCTTTTTGCCTGTACCACACCGAATGTAACCCCGGATGGCAATCCCACTTATCTGGAATTTAAGCAGGAGCAGTTGGAGCGGATGTTCTGGAGGTAGGTAGACGGCCCCCTAAACCTGCCTGTCCGGCAGGCAGGTCCCCCAAAGGGGGACTTCAGACTCCTATAGTTTGCAGATACTTTTAATCACTGTATGGCGTATTATTTTCCCGCAAAGATTAAAAGAGTTTCCTTTATTCGGAGTGTCTTATTGTCTTTGCGGGAGTTTTTACGTTATTCTTTAAGAAATGAATGTTTAAATTATTTGAGTCTTCAAAGTCCCCCTTCGGGGGATTTAGGGGGCCATTTTGGGGTTTAGTACTTCTCCCGTACACTTTCAATAAACCTCTCCACCGCCCTTCTTACTTCTGTAGATGTGGCCTGATGATTATTGACCAGGGTGGAGAAAATGAGCAGCTTCCCTTTCTTCGTATATAAGAAACCGCTTAAGGCCACCACGCCGGAGAGGGTGCCGGTCTTGGCATAAACATAACCGTTGCCGGCTTTGTAGTAAGAACTGATAGTGCCTTCACCACCGGTCGGGAAAATGGTTTTGATCCGTTCCATCCCGAATTCATTCTTCATTTTGTTCAGGATGGCGACAAAATCCTGCGGGGTAAAGAGATTATAACGGCTGAGCCCGGAGCCATCGGCCCAGCGGGGTTTTTGGGGAAGGTCTTTGAAATCAGTTTTGAGAAGGGTATCAATGATTTTGTTATCATCCATGTATCCCAGTCGTTCATTACTTACCATTAGCAATGATTGTTCCGCAAAGAAATTATCCGAACGGTGCATCATGGGTTTGAGGAGGGTATCGGTGGGTTGGGAGTGGATGATTTTTGGATTTTTGATATTTGCAACAATAAATAATCCAAGTCCCGGAACCGGTTTTACAAATGGATAAGAGAACTTTCTGTTCCCTAATGTGTCAGATAGCAATGACTCAATAATACCGCTCCTTGGAAGAAATGGTATTTCAAAATATCTTTTATCAGGTAACCTGACTTCCCAGGGTTTTTCATAGAAGATTTTTGAAAAAATGAAATTATTGTCATTGTAACTCCTTGTTACATCCGGAACAGTATCATTTGTCCCAATCACACTAAGGTTATTCTTCTTGAAATATGAAGGAGTTATACTTATATCAGCTTTGTTATAAACAGTGAAACGCACGACATTGCCATAAATCGGAAAAAACGATCTTGGAGCCATATAGCTTTCTAATGCATCATTCCAAGACCAACCACTCCCAAAATATTTTTCGTAAAAAAAAGGCTTAGTTATATGAAGCCCGTATTTATTTTTTTTCAAAAACTCAAATACAGGTTGACTTTTAAAATCTGGGTGTAGAAATGTGGGATCACCTGTCGGCTCAATCCTGATAAGTGTATCAGGCTCATCTTCGCCAAAGTCATGGATTTCATACCTCAACCCCACCAAACTATCCCCCAAGTACTTCATCGCCGCATAACAGGTCGGGATCTTAGTATTGCTGGCGGGCACGAAATATTTATCGCCCTGGTAGTTGTAGAGGTATTTGCCGGTTTCGGGATCGTAGATGGAAATGCCGATGTGGGCGGTTTTTAAGGGAGCGGCGTTTAAGACAGTGTTCTTAGCTGATTTAGAGATTTTGGTGGAGACCGAACAGGAAATAAGGAATAAGGAACAAAGAATAAGGAATGAGAAAGTGCGGAGATGCATCACAGATTGTAAAGTCTTCATGATAGATGATTGAGAGTTTTAACAGCTGAATCCCGGCAAAAGATAAAACATCATTTTAATAACCACAGTTCTTCCCCTTCTCGCTTCTAGCTTCTTGCTTTTTAGAGTGACACAACCTTCCCCTCCCGTACACTCTCCAACGCCGCATCAATGATTTTCATATTCCTTATCCCATCCGCTGCCGGTACGGGGTTTGGTCCGGCACCGGTGAGGGCTTTGTACACATCATCGTAATAGCCCATGTAGTTACCCGGACCGGAAGTGGTTTCCTGTCTTACCACTTCACCGTTGATCTCTGTATGCAACAGGCCATCGGGTTTGGAAGGAGCTTCGCACCAGTTGTCCAGCGATGGTTTTACGCCTTGCAGTAATTTAATCTCCTGCAAATCGGAGCGCTGCTGGAGAAAACTGCCTTTCATCCCATGAATAGTATACGCATATAAAGATTCGCGGGCGATACAGGTGGCTTTGAGCCGCACACGCATCGTATCATAATAAAAAAGGATCTCGAAATAATCATTGGCCACCACATCGGGACGCATCCGCCATACATCGGCAAATAAGGCTTTGGGAAAACCGAATAGCTGAATGGCCTGATCCACTAAATGGGGGGAGAGATCATAGATGATGCCGGCTCCGGGCATATCGCCTTCTTTATGGGCTTTGCCACTGAAGGCCGGACGATAACGGTCATACCGGATCTCTGCTTCTCTCAACTCACCCAGCCATCCGCGATCAATCACTTCCTTCACGGCACGGAAGTCCCCGTCATAACGGCGGTTCTGATATACACTGATGAATAATTTCTTTTCTTCTGCCAGGCGAGTGACCTCTTCTGCCTGGGCGGCCGTCACTGCAAATGGTTTTTCAATCACCATATTCTTCCCACTGTTCAACACCAGCAAAGCCTGTTCATAATGCAGGTGCGTGGGTGTATTCACCACGACCAGGTCCAGCTCCGGATCGGCACAGAGTTCTTCCACACTACGATACAACTTAGCATCCGGATATCTTTCTTTTGAATCATGGTTATGCCGTTCCACTATAGCCTTCAGTTCATACCCGGGATGGGCCTGAAGGAAGGGTGCGTGGAAAAGTTTCCCGGACATGCCATAAGAACAAATACCAGCTTTGATAAGGCCCCCAGTCATAGTTTTAAATTTGAATAGTCATGATTCCCCAAAGGGGAGGTATTGAAATATCTTTTAATAGTCTGGCGTATAAATTGCTGCTTTGAGAACAAGCCGTTTTTTAATGTAATTCCAGTCTAAGTTCCCCCTTTAGGGGGACAGGGGGTTTAACTTCTCTCCTGTGCCCTTAACCATCTTTCCGGTATCTCATTGCTACTGGCTAACAAATAATCCTTATAACTACACGCGATATATTTCTTATCGGGCAGCTGCATCCACCATCTGCCGGTTTTTTTGCTTTGCAGAAAAATGGTATCCACTTCCGCAAAAGCCATATGGTATTCGTTGAAGGAGTCCCGTTCGTCAAGGGTGGCTTCACGCCGGCCACGGCTGCGGCCATCGAGCAGGTACCAGAGCATATGACTGATCTGTTTGGCCGTCATTTCTTCTTTATCCTGCTTTGGATCGTATCCATAGATGCCCACCGTATTTACATTCGGACTCATCCCCGCATAGCGGAGCAGCACACAGGCTTCTTCCCCATTCAAGCCATTGGGGGACGTCTTACTGGCAGGAGCAAAGGCATTGGCAATGGCCGATATATCAAAACTGAAGAGGTTGCTGTTGCGGATCACCGGTTCCATTTCATCAATGCTCTCTTTCACACTGCCAACGCGGTAACAATCGAAGCGCAGCTTATCAAGGGTCTCCAGCATTTTGGGATGCACGAAATAACTCTGGAAGGCAATATGATTATAGTGGCGGAGAAAATTCGGCTCCCCCGTCAGCATTTCCATCAGGAAGTTCTCGTGCTTGAACGGCGAATCGAGGTTCAGGTCAATTTTCGCATCCACCGAACTGGCTTCAATCGTACGGCGGAATTCGGAATAGGCATAGTACTGGGGCAGGGTCAGGTCATGGGAGCCACCGAGAATAATAACAGTCTTGCCATCCGTGATCAGTTCCTGTACCACGGTTTTCAGGGCCGCATAGGAATCCGTAAACAAGGAACCAGCCTTTATATTGCCCACATCGGCGATCTTAATATCCTGGTGCCAGTAATATAAATT
>CAZLRY010000080.1:4660-11785 GCA_964561675.1 uncultured Chitinophaga sp. | reverse complement strand
GATCTCCGTAACGGGGAGAAAAAAGCATTAACCACCGGAACATATGAAGTACAACAAGCACAGCTTTCCCGGGATAAAAAATATTTTTATATCAGTACGAACGAAGTGCACCCGGGAGAACAGCATTTTTACCGGTTAAGCATTGCTGATGGAAAAAAGGAAAGGATCACAACCGCTACCGGTGCACACCAGGTATTATTGTCCCCGGATGAAAAATGGCTGGCCAGTCTGTATTCGTATTCCACCCAACCCTGGGAGTTGTTCCTGAAAGAAAATAAAGCCGGCAGTAAAGAAGTACAACTTACGTTTTCAGGGAAGAGTGAGGAGTTCAGATCCTATAACTGGAAAGACCCCGAAGTGGTTTCCTTCACCGCACGTGATGGGGCAACCGTATTTGCCCGTTTATACAAACCTGCGAATCCGCATCCCAATAAACCGGCCGTACTGTTTGTACACGGAGCCGGTTACCTGCAGAATGCACATAAATGGTGGAGCAGTTATTTCAGAGAGTATATGTTCAATAACCTGCTGGCCGACCAGGGGTATACAGTACTGGATATTGATTACCGCGGAAGTGCCGGATACGGACGTGACTGGAGAACCGGAATTTACCGACATATGGGAGGCAAGGATTTGTCGGATCATGTGGATGCGGTTAATTATCTCGTAAAGAATCATGGCGTAAATCCGAAAAATGTGGGTCTTTATGGCGGCTCCTACGGAGGTTTTATCACCCTGATGGGGATGTTTAATGAACCCGATGTTTTTGCAGCCGGAGCTGCATTAAGACCGGTGACTGACTGGGCAAATTATAACCATGGATATACATCCAATATCCTGAACGAACCGTTTACAGACAGCCTGGCTTACCGGAGAAGTTCTCCTTTTTACTTTGCAGAAGGGTTAAAAGGAAACCTGTTGATCTGCCATGGTATGGTGGATGTGAACGTACATTTTCAGGATGCGGTGAAATTGTCGCAACGACTGATTGAACTCGGGAAAGACAATTGGGAACTGGCCGCCTACCCCATGGAAGATCATGGGTTTGTGGAGCCCAGCAGCTGGACGGATGAATATAAACGGATTTTCCGTTTATTTGAAACGGTCTTGAAAAAATAAACCCATAATTAATGGTCTAAATACTTAGTTTACCGCATTTTACGCACTAATTACAAAGTCACTATATTTGTAGCTCAAGATTCGGTTATGGCTAAACAAATTGAAGATTTTGACGCGAACCTGTCTGGTGAGGAAGGCAAGGCTGAAGAGTCCAGGGCCAGTTGGTTCAAGCGTATCAAGAAAGGAATTAATACGAAGACTTCCGAGAAAAAGGAAACCCCGGAAGGACTTTGGGTAAAATGCCCGGAGTGTAATTTTATATGCACCGTTACAGAATTAAAGGAAAACCTCTTTGTTTGTCCGAAATGCAGCTACCATCACCGGATCAACAGTCAGGAATATTTTGAAATTCTGTTTGACAATGGCGAGTTCACTGAATTATTTGATAATATAAGGAGCAAGGATTTTCTCGGATTTACGGATCTTAAGCCGTATAAAAAAAGGCTGGAAGAGATCTGGAGTAAAAGTGATCTGAAAGACTCCATGCGGGTGGCCGTTGGTAAAGTGGGTGGAAACGACCTGGTGGTTGCCTGTATGGATTTTGAATTTATCGGGGGCTCCCTCGGTAGTGTGATGGGTGAAAAATTCTCCCGGGCCGTAGATCATTGTATCGGGTATCAGATGCCTTATATGGTAATCAGTAAAAGTGGCGGTGCCCGGATGATGGAAAGTGCATTTTCACTGATGCAGCTGGCGAAGACAAGCGGAAAACTTTCTCAGCTCAGTGATGCTAAGCTACCTTATATCTCCTTGCTGACAGACCCTACATTCGGGGGTATTTCTGCTTCTTTTGGTATGCTGGGTGACCTGAATATCGCGGAACCCGGTGCCCTGATCGGCTTTGCCGGACCGCGGGTAATTAAGGAAACAATAAAGAAAGACCTGCCGGAAGGTTTTCAGCGGAGTGAGTTCATCCTCGAGCACGGGTTCCTCGATTTTATAGTACCCCGGAAAGAACTGAAGAGCAAACTGGCTTCAGTACTTGGTTTATTTAAAAATTAGTCTTTACAGAACGTATAAGCGATAAGAGGTAACTTTGCCGTCCGGCAAAAGCCTCTTATTTTATTTTATCCATGGCAGAACTGAAAAACAGGCAGGCGTATTATGATTACTTCATCGACATAAAATATGAAGCAGGCATGGTATTGCTGGGTACTGAAGTCAAATCATTGCGTGGCGGAAGAGCCAGTTTTAACGACAGTTATTGCCTGGTGCATAAAGGTGAAATATGGGTAAAATCGCTGCATATTGCGGAGTACTCGCATGGCACGGTCAATAACCATGACCCCCTTCGTGACCGGAAACTGCTGCTCGAAAAAAGGGAGATCCGGAAAATTGAGGCCAAACTCAAAGAGAAAGGATATACCCTGATCCCCCTCCGGATTTTCTTTAACAGTAAGAACCTGGCAAAAATGGAAATAGGGCTCGCCCGGGGAAAAAAACTGTATGACAAACGGGAAAGTATCAAACAGAAAGATGTGGAAAAAGAAATGAAGCGGTTCCTTAAGTAAGCCTGTGTAAAACTTCCTTTTTTTAAGGCATCTCTTTTGCCGATATTACAATCTATGAAGAAAGGATTCCTGATCTTTTTATTGCTGTTTACCCTGCAGGGCAGCGCCCAGACGGTCTTTGGCTACTGGTATGGTTTTGCCAATGTCAAAAGCAACAGCTCAGCTAATAACTACCTGGTGGAAATGGTACTTCAGCCAGAAAAGAATTATGTAAAAGGTATTCTCAATTATTATTTTAAAAATACCTACCGCAGCCTTCAGGTAAAAGGCAGTTATAATGCAGCCACCCGTCAGCTGATTATTTACGATGTGCCTGTTGTCTTTCATGGCTCTACCGGGAATTTTGAAGTGGATTGTATCATGGATATGTCCGGTATATTACGGGTATCCCAGGCCAAGTCAGTGCTCACTGGTATGTTTACCGCCAAGCCGGAATATAAATATACTTGTGCCGGCATTTCATTCAGCCTGACTCTTGATGGGGATGCCAGTAAAAAAGATTCTGTCATGAAGGCCCTGAGTGAGTTCAAGGAAAATTACCAGGTCTGGAAACCGGCTGAAGAAGACACCCTGGTGGCCGCTAAGGTGATACAACGCAAGGTCATTAATTATGTCATTGAAAAACAGTTTACCGAAAGAGAATCAGAGCTGGCTAATGAGATTGAAGTGGACTCCGATTCATTGCGCGTCGATCTTTATGATAATGGGGAGATAGATGGAGATATTGTTTCCCTCTTCTATAATAAACAGCTCATCCTGTTCAACCAGAAACTGACGCATAAATCCATTCATATAGATATTGTGCTGGATTCCACAAAGGAAGAAAATGAAATTACCTTATTCGCGGAAAATCTCGGTCTGATTGCCCCGAATACAGCGTTGATGCGGGTCAGAGATGGCAAAAAAGTATATGACCTGAGGGTCTCCAGCAGCCTGGAGAAAAATGCTACTATCCGGATAAGGAAGAAGAAGAAAAATGAATAATGAGTAATCAGTAATGAGTAAATCGTGTTACTGGTAATGGTTCATAAAATTAAACCCTCCGTTTCCGGAGGGTTTAATTTTATATTGACTCTTCGATATTTACTCATTACTGATTACTCATAACTCATTTCTCGTTTCTCCTTAAAACAACTCCGGCTGACTATCCTCTTCCTTCGGTTTCACCCATTCCATTTCGGTTGACTTGCTGTAATCGGCCAGTTTGGTTCCGACCGTTCTCCAGCCGGTTATTTCCGCCATTTTATTGATCTTCAGTTTTCCCTTCCGGATCTGGGCTCCCCTTCCCTGCTGCATGGCCAGGATAGGATCCTCCATGGTCGTCACGGCTTCCACATAATTCCCCTCCCCTTCTTTAATAAAAGAGAATTTGTTTTTCAGTGTGGTGGTTTCGATCTTAAACCGCTTTACCATGAACTGCTTTTTCTCCATATCCACATATACAGCGGTTACAATTCTTTCCGGCCTGAACTTCTCAATAAAGATCACTTTTTCTGAATCCAGTTTCTGCGTCAGTTCCTGGTCGGTAATCTCATAATTCCCGTCCCTGAACATAACCAGGATTTTGTCTTCGGCTTCAAACACACCGAGGTAGGATCCTTTATCATCTGAATTGAGGCGGCCAAACTGATCATCGTACCAGAGTTTTTTACCGGCAATGGTGCTCCTGCCCTTTTCCTTAAACTTAACGGATTTAATGGGATACTTAGTCACCTGATTACCCTGGCTGTTACGTCCCTTGATCTCGAGCTCTTCAAAGTAATAGTCAAAATCCTTAATCCTTGCCGTACAATTGCCCAGCACAATCTTTACCACTTCGGCTTCTCCATTTGGATTAGCGCTGAAATAGTGAATCTTTGATTTATCATGTCCTTTGGTGAGATCATATTCCTTGTCACGGGTTATCCCGGTCACATTAAACCGTTTGGCATAGCTCATCCCGGTTGCACCGTCGAGATAAATCATATTATACGTCGTCCGCTCGTCATTTTTCTGAAAGACCGCCGCATGCAGGATTTCTTTACCGATAAAAGCCTTATCGGAAACCTTTACCACTTTCATGATTCCGCGTTTGGCGAACACAATGATATCGTCCAGGTCAGAGCACTCAAACAAGAGCTCATCTTTTTTCAAACCGGTGCCGATGAAACCTTCTGCACGATTCACGTAGAGCTTGGTATTGGCGATGGCCACGTGCTTGGCTTCAATTATTTCAAATGCTTTGATCTCCGTCTTCCGTTCCCGCCCTTTACCATATTTTTTCAGCAGGTTTTCGTAATAGGCCACGGCATAGTCAACGAGATTGGCCAGGTCATTTTTCACCTGCCGGATATCCGCTTCCAGTCCTTTGATCTGGTCATTCAGTTCATCAATGTCCAGTTTATAAATGCGACGAACCGGTTTTTCTGTCAGCTTGATGATGTCCTCCCGGGAAATATCCCGTTTCAATTGTTTCTTAAAGGGCGTAAATGCTTTGTCGATTGATTCCAGCACCTTATCCCAGGTTTCGTGCTTTTTCTCCAGTTCCTTGTAGATCTTTTCTTCAAAGAAGATTTTTTCCAGCGACGTGTAATGCCATTTTTCCTGCAGCTCGCCCAGCCGGATCTTTAGTTCCTGCTCGAGCAGGTCCTTGGTTTTGTCAACCGAAAGTTTCAATAACTCCTGAACACCCAGAAACTGCGGACGCTGGTCCACGATCACACAGGCATTCGGGGAAATGGATACTTCACAGTCCGTAAACTTATACAAGGCATCAATGGTGATATCCGGAGAAATTCCCGGGGCCAGGTCCACCTGGATCTCTACTTCCGCAGCCGTGTTATCCGTTACTTTTTTGATCTTGATTTTTCCCTGGTCATTGGCCTTCACAATGGATTCCATCATCTGCGTGGTGGTAACGCCGTATGGCACACTTTTAATCGCCAGTGTTTTCTTATCCACTTCTTCAATATGTGCCCGCACTTTTACTTTTCCTCCGCGTTTTCCCTGGTTATAATCCGCCACATCGATCATGCCGCCGGTCAGGAAATCCGGATAGAGTTCAAACTTGCGGCCCCGCAGGTATTTTACCGAAGCATCGATCAGTTCACAGAAATTATGCGGCAGAATCTTGGTCGATAACCCAACGGCAATCCCATCGGCTCCATGGGCGAGCAACAACGGAAATTTCATCGGCAGGGTGACCGGTTCATTTTTACGGCCATCATAGCTGAGTTGCCATTCGGTGGTTTTTGCATTGAAAGCTACTTCCAGGGCAAACTTGCTCAGACGGGCCTCGATATAACGGGCAGCTGCCGCATCATCGCCGGTACGTACATCACCCCAGTTACCTTGGGTATCGATCAGCAGGTCCTTTTGTCCCATATTCACCAGTGCATCCCCGATGCTTGCATCCCCATGCGGGTGATATTGCATGGCCTGTCCGATGATATTGGCTACTTTATTAAAACGACCATCATCCATTTCCTTCATGGCATGCAGGATCCGCCGTTGTACGGGTTTCAGTCCGTCTTCCACGGCGGGCACGGCCCGTTCGAGGATTACATAGGAGGCATAATCCAGGAACCAGGATTTGTATTGCCCGTGTAAACCACTGTCGTTGTTCTGTACGTCTGTTATTTTATTCTTTGCTGCGCTCATAGTGCTATTCGTAAAATTCAAATAAATATCGTTCGTTATACTCTATTTCAAATTCGTTTAAAAATTCCAGGTATTCTTGCCGGAATTTCTTCTTTTCATGATGGGCCGGTTGGTTCAGAATATAGGCGCTGACGATGGGGAGTAATTCTTTGTGATAGGAAAAAACGCCATAGCCAGATTGCCAGCTGAACCCAGTCCTGACAAACCCTTTTGATTTCAAAAAAGCTGTTGAACAGGATTTGATGTCCCGTACAAGATCAGCAATCAACATCGATCCAGGTTTATAGCTTATTAATATATGTGTATGATCGGGCATGCAATAAATGGCATAGAGTTTCTGACCATTCTTGCTGATAATACCAGACATATACATTTGTAATTCATCCCGGAAAGATTCATGTATTCTTGCCTCCCTTCCTTGCACTGCAAATACAATCTGGAGATAAATCTGTGCATACGTATTAGCCATAATGTATAATTTAACTGTGAAGATTACATAACATATCGCCCCTATGGGGCTCCCTGGCCATTTACCAACGATGGCTAATCATATGCCACCCCTACGGGGCAAACAGCCATTTTTCGCCGGGTATATGTATATAAACTTTGTGTTCACAATTAAAAACACCTGATCAAAGAACTGTTTTAAACAGTGTTTCATAAAATACCCATTGAAAAGAACCTGACAAATGTCTTTGGATTAATTCAACGTCGTATGTTATTTTAAACACCATTTCATGTTTTTTTCCCCGAGCCCCAGCGGGGCGAAATATCATTAGCAAGAATCCCAACCGTCCCGCAGAGCCCCAGCGGGGCGAAATATCATTAGCAAGAATCCCAACCGTCCCGCAGAGCC
>CAZLRY010000080.1:1196-4560 GCA_964561675.1 uncultured Chitinophaga sp. | reverse complement strand
GAGCCCCAGCGGGGCGAAATATCATTAGCAAGAATCCCAACCGTCCCGCAGAGCCCCAGCGGGGCGAAATATCATTAGCAAGCATTCCAATCGTCCCGCAGAGCCCCAGCGGGGCGAAATATCATTAGCAAGTATTCCAATCGTCACCCCGAGCCCCAGTGGGGCGAAATATCTAAATCGCCGGTTCTCTATTCTCAACGGCTTCCACCCCCTGCTTTGCTCCCGCCAGCTTCACATCAAAATCCTTCCATCCCTTGTTGGGGTCGCCTGTGATCTCGATTTTACCATCTGTGATCAGCTGTTTCATCCGCCACATCAGGAAAATATCACCTGTTTTAATTTTCATCCGGTTGAGGGTATTGCTTAAAACCCGCGTGGCTTTCTGCCATTCACCGGTGATATTTTTCAGGATCTCCGCATCATAAAAACCTTCTTCTTTCCCGGCGATCTTCTTACCCCCTTCGAGGATCCGTACTACGGCATTCTCTTCGGTTAATTTCCGCCACTCATCCGGATCAATTTCAAATTCACTGAGCGTAACCGGCCGGGCCAGCTTCTTCGCTTTGGTAAACTCACGGGGCTGTATCTCACTCAGCCAGGAAGGATAGAAAATATGGCCCTTCTCATTGATAAAGGGCAGGTTATTCATATACAGGATCATGATCCGCCCCTGGAATTCTTTCAATTGCGGCATCAGCCAATAATATCCGGTTACATCATGCTGGTTTTGTCCCATCCATATCCACAGTTCTTCTTCCGGATTCACCATCAGTTTTTCTTTGATGGCGGCAACCGTTTGCCGGTCGTCAAAACTTCCGGTATTATCTCCATAAGGAGAACCCTGGGATAGCTGATTCCACCAGGCCAGCCTTGCCTGCCAACCTTCTTCGGTATCGAGTTGTTGCAACGGACCTACGGCAAAATCATCCCTGATCAGCAGCACTTCACCGGACATGGTTTCATCCAGTGTCATGACTTCCTGCATCAGGGCTACTTCACTTTCATTAAAAACGATATGGGTCATTGTTAGAAAATTTGGAATTAGGAATTAGGAAATGGGGATTAGGTTTTGGGGGTTGGTTGAATACAATAATAAACACAGGTGGTCAGGAAATTCCGGAAAAACGGGATGGCCTTTATCAGTGCCCCTTGTTTTCTCGGCTTCCAGCCGAATTTCCATTCATAGATCGGATTCAGCAGGTAATGCCGGATATCCAGGAATGTATATCCTTGTTCACGACAGATACGCTCAAAGCGTTCAATACTGATGCCTGTTTCCCGTATCTCCATCATCTCTTCCACATTCTCTTTCCGGTTCTTCAGGATCGCTTTATAAAGAAAGCCCGGCAACAAATGGATATAAGGTAAGCGGGAAATTTTTGATTTACAGATCTGCTGATGTCCGCCAAAAGGCATATACCATGGCGGGAAACCAAAGAAGATAATGCCGCCCGGCTTCAGAAATTTTTTCATCCAGCCAATCAGTTTTGGCTGGTCATGAATATGTTCTATCACATCCTTCAGCAGAATGATATCAAATAATCCATTGAAATCTTTCTCCGTATCCACCAGGTAGATATCCTTTACCACGAAACGGAGACGGCCGGCCGCTATATCCTCCGGTAAATACTCCCTGGCATGATCAATACGCGGGGCATCCAGCTCCACGCCCACTCCTTCGCAACCGCGGTTGATAAATGCTTTTAAAACCCCGCCTTCTCCGCAACCGATTTCCAATACCCGCATACCGGGTTTCAGGGGAAATTTTTCTTCTATAAAAGGAATGACATACTTCTCCGCATTCATTACCTGAATGTCAAAATATCTTTTCCTATCGGCATGAAATTCAAACATAATCAGGCAGGTTCTTCCACTTTATCCGTTTCGATACGGAGATTACTGATAATAAATTCCTGGCGGTCCGGGGTGTTTTTGCCCATATAATATTCAAGCAGGTGTTGAATATGATCGCCTTCCTCCACCCGCATCAGCTGCTTCCGCATATCCTGGGCAATAAACTGGGCAAACTCATCCGGACTGATTTCACCGAGTCCTTTGAATCGGGTGACTTCCGGTTTAGTACCCAGTTTTTTCATAGCCGCCTGCTTTTCACTTTCGTCGTAACAGTAAATAGTCTCCTGTTTATTTCTGACCCTGAATAAAGGGGTCTCCAGCACATATACTTTTTCATGCTTCACCAGGTCAGGGAAAAACTGCAGGAAAAAGGTCATCAGCAGGAGGCGGATATGCATTCCATCCACATCCGCATCGGTAGCGATCACAACATTGTTGAAACGCAACCCTTCCAGTCCTTCCTCAATATTCAGGGCATGTTGCAGCAGGTTGAACTCTTCGTTTTCGTATACCACTTTTTTCGTCAGGCCAAAACAGTTAAGTGGTTTACCCCGCAGACTGAATACAGCCTGGGTTTCCACATTCCTCGCCTTGGTGATGGATCCGCTGGCACTATCCCCTTCTGTAATGAAAATGGTGGTTTCTTTTTGTTTGGCGACAAACTCTTCCTTGTTTTTGGCAGGTGCGTCATCATCCAGGTGATACCGGCAATCCCGGAGTTTCCTGTTATGCAGGTTGGCTTTTTTCGCCCGTTCATTGGCCAGTTTTTTAATACCCGCCAGTTCTTTACGCTCCCGCTCACTCTGCTCAATCCGCTTCTTCAGGGCTTCGGCAATCGTGGGATTTTTATGGAGAAAATTATCCAGTTCGCGGGACATAAAATCACCTACAAACTGTTTCATACTGGGCCCGTCAATATCCACATTTACTGAACCCAGTTTGGTCTTGGTCTGTGATTCGAAAACAGGCTCCACCACACGAACGGAAACAGCCGCCACGATCCCGGTACGTATATCGGAGGCATCATAATCTTTCTTAAAGAAATCACGGATTGTTTTTACATACGCTTCGCGGAACGCCTGCTGATGGGTACCACCCTGCGTGGTATGTTGTCCGTTGACAAAACTGTAAATATCTTCCCCATAATCATTGTTATGGGTAATGGCCACTTCAATATCCTCCCCGGTTATATGGATGATCGGATAACGGATCTCATCTTCATTGGTTTTCCGTTGCAACAGATCGAGCAATCCGTTTTTACTGAGAAAGGTCTTGCCATTGAAATGAATCTTCAATCCGGCATTGAGGAAACAATAGTTCCATATCTGGTTTTCCAGGAATTCCGGAAGAAATTTATAATTCTTAAAAACGGTTTCATCCGGTATGAAAGTAACCATGGTGCCATTGGCTTCCGTGGTTTTGGCCTCCTTGTGTTCTTTAATCAATACGCCTCTTTCAAACTCTGCGGTCTTTTCCTTTCCGTCACGGATGGCAGTAACTTTAAAATAAT
>CAZLRY010000080.1:0-1096 GCA_964561675.1 uncultured Chitinophaga sp. | reverse complement strand
TTTACCAATATACATACCGGGACGAAGCCGGATATGCTCTTTCCAGTCGAGTGATTTGATACTGTCTTCCGTATAGTCAAACAGGTTCGTTGTGTCTTTGTCCTTTGCCATGGTCACGGTACGTGCTGAATAGTAATGAAATGCCTTTCGGTTTCGCGTTGTAAAGACCAGCCATTCCGGCCCGGTCATTCGGGCAAATATACCAAAACCGGTCTGCCGGAACGGATTTAGAGTTATTCACAGATGGGGATAAGAAATACCTCAATTTCCAGGGTCATTAAGAGGCGACGCAGGTCGTACCCGGAGGCTCATTTTCATGGGAATAAACCAGGATATTTTTACATTTACGGATGGCGGCAACAACCTATAAATCGATACACCCGAAAGACCGGAAAGCCTGGAGAAAATGGCTGGAAAAAGAACATAACCGCTCGGCGGGTATCTGGCTGGTCTATTATAAAAAGCATACTGGTTTACGCGGACTATTGTATGATGAAGCGGTGGAAGAAGCCCTGTGTTTTGGATGGATTGATAGTTTGCCGGGCAAATTGGACGAAGACCGGTCCATGTTGAAATTCACACCCCGGAAACCCAAAAGTGTCTGGAGTGCGTTGAACAAAAAGCGGGTAGCGCAACTGATCAGTCAGGGCCTGATGACGCCGGCTGGAATGGCTCCCATCGAGATTGCCAAAAAGAATGGCAGCTGGGAAACATTAACTGCATCCGATGAAGCAGCTGCGCTGAACCAGGTACCGCCAGATCTGGCCCGTCTTTTTGCAAAGAATAAGCAAGCTGGTGAAAATTTTAAGGCCTTCAGCCAGAGTATCCGGAAGCAGTTTCTGTCCTGGATTTTCAGTGCAAAGCGACCTGAAACCAGGTTGAAACGGATTGAACAGACCGTCCGGATGGCGGCTGCAAATGTTAAGCCTGGTGCCCAGGGATTTAAGATAGTTCGTAGTTAGCAGATAGTAGTTAGTAGTCAGCCACTGAAAGGCGCAGCGGTTTATGATTAGGGAAAATTGTACATTTTAAACACGGAAATCATCAATTTCCTTGTCTTAATATAAATCTTAGTAAATCTTTGTATTTAAATGAT
>CAZLRY010000079.1:8078-11984 GCA_964561675.1 uncultured Chitinophaga sp. | reverse complement strand
AGTTCTTTGTAAACGATTTTCTGATTGGTGCCGGTAAGCTTAATGATTTCTTCAGCAAAATCCTTCAGGCTGATTTCGTCCGGGTTGCCGACATTGACCGGTTGTGCATAATCGCTCAGGAGTAACCGGTATATTCCATCCACCAGGTCATCTACATAACAAAAGCTGCGGGTCTGGCTGCCATCACCAAATACAGTGAGGTCTTCGCCACGAAGCGCCTGGCCGATAAATGCAGGCAGGGCACGTCCGTCATTGAGCCGCATCCGTGGCCCGTACGTATTGAATATCCTGACGATCCTGGTTTCGAGACCGTGATACGTATGATAGGCCATGGTGATCGCTTCCTGGAATCGCTTCGCTTCATCATATACACCCCGGGGACCTACGGGATTAACATTACCCCAGTAGTCTTCGGTCTGCGGGTGAACCAACGGATCACCGTAAACCTCACTGGTACTGGCGACCAGGATTCTTGCTTTTTTGCTCAGGGCAAGTCCCAGGCAGTTATGGGTACCCAATGATCCTACTTTCAGTGTCTGAATCGGAATTTTCAGGTAATCGATCGGGCTGGCGGGTGAGGCAAAATGGAGAACATAATCCAGCTGTCCGGGTACATGGATAAAACGGCTTACATCATGATGATAGAAGCTGAATTGTTTCAGGGGAAACAGGTGTTCAATATTTTTCAGGTTACCGGTGATGAGGTTGTCCATGCCCACCACTTCATAACCTTCTTTGATAAACCGGTCACAAAGATGGGATCCGAGAAAGCCGGCCGCGCCGGTAATAAGTACTCTTTTCATAGTCTGTTGTTTATTCGGTTTAAAGGTTATACAGTAACATTCTGAGGTTGTAGTCAGGGAAGGGACTTTTGCGGATACCTGCTTTCCGCATCAGCGTTTCAACAGGCCGGGAAATAAGAAAATCACCATGTCTTGAATAGATGCCATACACCACTTTAAAGGACCCTTTCAGGTGAACCTCATCAAAGAAAGGCTCTTTTACTTCGGCTTTGTATTTTAAATCCAATGAACCATCATTGATCCGGTCTCTTACTTCCGGCAATGTCAGCACTGTGCCGTCTTTCTGTAATCCGATCCAGTCACTGTTTGTCCCCACGGCCATCCATCCTTCCTTGGTTTTGATCTCAAACATGGCATGTGATGAAAGTCCCTTTTTAAAAAATGCGGAACTTGCAATTGGCCCGCCACCATGTTTGAAAAAAGTATAGATATGCCGTATTTTGAATCCGGCCTCCATAAAAAACTTCTCCAGCAGGACGGACCTGTCAAAACACTGACCCCGACGTTCATTGAAGTAACAGCGGACGATTCCCACACTGTCGAACGCAATGGAATCATGCCGGACAGAATGGATGACCGCTTTCTGTATCCGCATGATATAATCCAGTTGAGAGGCCTGATTCTGATGAATGGAATCCTTATCCGTTTTGATATTCCATTCCTTTAAAAACCCGGACATGTATTGCCTGTCAAGGTCTGAAATATGGATGGACCCATTAAACAGAAAGACCAATAAAAGACAGAACAAAAACAGGAAAAGAGTAAACCGTTTAATTTTCCTTTTCAAGGGATTTACTTTATTTTTTTTAATAGGGTTTCATGATTATGTACCGGCATAATCCGGACTGTCAGCGAACTGATTACGCCTGCGTAACCGTTTTGCGGCCGATGCTTTCATAATAATATCCGAGTGAATTGATGGTCACCAGGTCATACAGGTTCCGCCCGTCAAAGATCACTTTATGCTTGAGACCTGCTGCAATTTTATCAAACTCAGGGGTGCGGAATTCATTCCATTCTGTACAAATGATCAGGGCATCCGCGTCTTTCAGGGCTTCGTACTGGGTGGCCGCGAATCCGATCTTTCCTTCATAGGATTTTTTTACATTGGGCATGGCTTCCGGATCAAATGAGGAAACGGTGGCCCCGTTGGCCAGCAGGTAATCGATCACTTCGAGGGCTGGTGCTTCACGGATATCATCCGTATTGGGTTTAAATGCCAGTCCCCATACGGCAAAATGTTTGCCGCTGATGCCTTGCTTATAATAAGCACTGATTTTATCAATGAAAAACTGTTTTTGCAACCGGTTTACTTCCATTACAGCGTTCAGAATCTTAAAGTCATAACGGGCTTCCACCGACGATTTGGCCAGTGCCTGTACATCTTTGGGGAAGCAACTGCCGCCATATCCGAGCCCCGGGTAAAGGAAATGTTTGCCGATACGGAAATCGGTGCCGATACCTTTCCGGACCATATCCACGTCTGCACCAAGTTTTTCGCAAAGCACAGCGATCTCGTTCATGAAGGAGATTTTTACGGCGAGGAAGCTGTTTGCCGCATACTTGGTCAGTTCCGCACTATTCTCATCCATGAAAATGATGGGATTTCCCTGTCTTACATAGGGTTCATATAATTTCTGCATCACGACCCTGGCTTTTTCCGATCGGGTGCCGATGACTACGCGGTCCGGTTTCATGAAATCTTCCACGGCGGCCCCTTCCCGGAGAAACTCGGGATTGCTGACCACATCAAAACTTTCTGCAATACTGCCGTCGCTATGTTGCAGGATTGTGTCCCGTACTTTATCGGCGGTTCCAACCGGCACCGTACTTTTATCCACGATCACTTTGTAATCACCCTTTTTCAACAAGCTGCCCAGGTCCTTGGCCACCCCGAGAATATACTTCAGGTCGGCGCTGCCATCTTCACCGGGAGGGGTGGGAAGTGCCAGGAAAACAATTTCAGCTCCTTTCAGTCCTTCTTCAAGGGACGTTGTAAAATGCAAACGGCCTTCCTTGAGGTTACGGAAGAATATTTTCTCCAGGCCAGGCTCATAAATGGTGATTTCACCGGCACTGAGGCGGTTTACTTTGGAGGCGTCAATATCCACGCAGGTTACATTATTTCCGGTTTCCGCGAAACAGGTTCCGCTTACCAGGCCGACATAGCCGGTTCCAACAACTGTGATTTTCATACTTGATTATTTGGTTTGATGGTTAGTTTAATTTTTTCAGGTACTCGCCGTATCCGCTTTTGGATAATTCGGAAGCGATTTTATCGAGTTGTTCGCGGTTGATAAACCCGTTACGGTATGCAACCTCTTCGATACATCCGATTTTATTGCCCTGTCTTTTTTCAATCACCCGTACAAATTCACTGGCATCACTGAGTGAATCAAATGTACCGGTATCCAGCCAGGCTGTTCCGCGGTCCAGTTGAGCCACTTTCAGTTCGCCCCGGCGGAGGTATTCCCGGTTTACATCGGTGATTTCATATTCGCCCCTGGCGGACGGCTTCAGTTCTTTCGCGATTTTAACCACACTGTTATCATAGAAATAAAGTCCGGGCACGGCAAAATTTGATTTTGGCACTGCCGGTTTTTCTTCAATACTTAATGCATTATAGTCATCATCAAATTCCACCACCCCATAACGTTCCGGATCAGCCACCTGGTAGGCAAATACATAGCCTCCATTCACATCCACCAGTTCTTTTAGTTGTTTACCCATCCGGGAGCCATAAAAGATATTATCCCCGAGCACCAGGGCCACTTTGTCATTGCCGATAAATTTTTCACCGATAACAAAGGCCTGGGCCAGACCATTCGGTACCGGCTGAACTTCGTACTCGAAATGACAACCAATCGTACTGCCATCTCCGAGCAACCGCTTAAACTGGGGGAGGTCGTCCGGGGTAGTAATGATCAGTACTTCACGGATCCCGGCCATCATCAGTACCGACAGCGGGTAGTAGATCATCGGCTTGTCATAAATCGGCATCAGCTGCTTGGAGATTGCTTTAGTAATCGGATAGAGCCGAGTACCGGATCCGCCTGCGAGTATGATTCCTTTCATGGGGAAGGGTTGATAAAGTTAACAGGTT
>CAZLRY010000079.1:5193-7978 GCA_964561675.1 uncultured Chitinophaga sp. | reverse complement strand
GTCTGTTTTATTCAGTTTCGGTCTTTGTATTGTTCTTCATAATAATGCTGATAGGCGCCGCTGGTAACGTTTTTCAGCCATTCGGTATTGTGCAGGTACCAGTCAATTGTCTGGGAAAGGCCCTCTTCGAAGGTGACGGAGGGGGACCAGCCCAGTTCTTTATTGATCTTCGTGGCATCAATAGCGTAGCGGCGGTCATGCCCGGGACGGTCTTTTACATAAGTAATCAGCACTTCGCTTGTACCGGGTGCATTCCCCAGTTTTTCATCCATTTGCTTACAGAGCAGTTTGACGAGGTCGATATTCCGCCATTCGTTAAATCCGCCAATATTATAGGTCTGACCGTTTTGGCCGTGATGAAACACCTTGTCAATGGCCGTGGCATGATCTTTTACAAAGAGCCAGTCACGTGTATATAACCCATCCCCATAAACCGGCAACGGTTTTTTGGTAATGATATTGTTTATAAAAAGCGGAATCAGTTTTTCCGGGAAGTGATTCGGTCCATAATTGTTGGAACAGTTACTCACGACCACGGGCAATCCGTACGTATCATGATAGGCCATTACAAAATGATCACTGGCTGCTTTGGAAGCGCTGTAAGGAGAGTGCGGGTCGTACCTGGTGTCTTCAGTAAAGAAGCCGGTATCGCCGAGGGCACCATATACTTCATCGGTTGATATATGATAGAAGCGTTTGCCTTCATAACTGTCCTTCCAGAAATGGCGGGCCGTATTCAGGAGATTAACGGTACCGATCACATTGGTATAGACAAAATCGAGCGGGGAAATAATGGACCGGTCCACATGGCTTTCCGCGGCCAGGTGAATTACGGCATCCGGTTGATGTGTAACAAAAATCCGTTCAAGCGCCTCTCTATCCAGGATATCCGCTTTTTCAAAAAAATAATTCGGTGCCTTCTCAATATCCCGCAGGTTTTCCAGGTTGCCGGCATAAGTGAGTGCATCCAGGTTGATGATCCGGTACGCCGGATAGTTGTTTACAAACAACCGGATCACATGCGAACCAATAAAGCCGGCACCACCCGTGATGATGATGGAACGGTGGATATTTGTATCAGACATGTTATTCCTGTTTATTGGCTAATCAATTGAGCGCGATACCAGGCAAATGTCCTGCTCAGGCCTTCTGCCACAGCGATATCCGGTTCATACCCCAAAAGTTTTCTGGCTTTAGAGATATCAGCCAGGCTATGCTTCACATCACCCAGGCGTTCAGGGCCGAAAACCGGTTGCAGGTCAGTGCCGGCTTCGCTGTTAAGCCCGTTAAATAATTCCAGCAGACTGGTTTGTTCACCACAGGCTATATTATACACCTGGTTAATGGCTTCAGGGTTGCTGGTAAACAAGGACAGGATATTCGCCTGTACTGCATTAGACACATAGGTGAAGTCGCGGCTATGCGTACCGTTTCCGTTGATCGTAGGCGGAACCTTTTGCAGGAGTGCTTCGGCAAATAAGGGTATTACTGCTGCATAAGGACCGTTGGGATTCTGACGGGGTCCGAAAATATTAAAATACCGGAGGCCGATAAACTCCATCCCAAAGAGATTACCGTATACCCGGGCATATAATTCATTCACCAGTTTGGTAACAGCATAGGGAGAGAGGGGATTACCGGTCTGATCTTCAATTTTGGGCAATCCGGGGTGATCGCCGTAAGTAGATGAACTGGCCGCATACACCACCCGTTTTATACCGGCATCGCGGGCGGCTGTAAATACATGAAGCGTACCGGTGATGTTTACATTGTTGGAGGTAACCGGATCATTGATGGAACGGGGTACAGACCCGAGGGCTGCCTGATGGGTGATCCGGTCAATCTGCTCACAGGCTTTCCGGCAGGTATCCATATCCCGGATATCGCCTTCCATGAATTCAAACCTGGGGTCAGTAAAAAAGGGTTCTATGTTACGAAGAAATCCGGTGGATAGATTATCCAGTACACGGACATTCTCCACCCTTTCATCCTTCAGCAAAGCTTCCACAATACTTGAGCCGATAAACCCTGCCCCACCGGTAACCAGTACACGCATAAATGTTGCTTATTTATTTTTCTTTTTTCTCTTCTTAATGCCCAGCATTTTCCGGAAATCGAACCGCCCGATCAACCGTTCGAGAAAATTATCCGGGCGGGTTTCTTCTTCGTAATAGCTGCCGTATCCATAACCATATCCATACCCGTAGCGGCCATAACCATAGTAGCCGTAACCGGGTTTCATTTTCACATCATTGATGATAATGGAAACCTTTGGCAGTTTTCCATCCTGATAGAATTCATCAATTAATGCGATCTGCTTTTTGAAAGTATGGCCCTGTCTGACCAGGTAGAGTGTACAGTCAGCAAATTTACCAAGGGTCATGGCATCACTCACCATGCCTACCGGCGCTGTATCGATCAGTACGATATCAAAATGCGCTTTGAGCCAGTCGAACATTTGTCCCAGTCGCGGATCCAGTAACAATTCTGCCGGGTTGGGGGGAACGGGGCCACAGCCCAGTACAAACAGGTTATCATAGCCGTTTACCGGGCGGATCAGTTGTTCGAGGTCTGTACTTTTTCCTACCAGGTAATTGGTGATACCCGGTCCTTTGGGCATTCCTAAGCCGGAAAGCACTTTAGGTTTCCGTATATCAAATTCAAGTATAATGGTACGCTTTCCGGCCAGGGCCAGTACAGCTCCCATATTGGTGGATATATAGGATTTTCCTTCCCCGCTGAACGAAGAAGTGGTCATGATCACCGCTTTTTCCTTTTTATTCAA
>CAZLRY010000079.1:0-5093 GCA_964561675.1 uncultured Chitinophaga sp. | reverse complement strand
ATCTGTTCAGAAGATTTCTTTTTCTGTTCCAGGCTGTAGGAACTGTATTCTTCCATCAGCTTATTAATGATATCGGTCCCCAACTGTGCATTGGGAATGCGCATGCTGATGATCAGAATGCTGGTTCCGGGGGTTTTGGGCAGAACCTGCAGGGCGGAGGCGTATACCCCTGCTGCATTAATCGTAGGAGACCAGTCCACCCTGTATATATTATCACCGGGAATTCCCACATTCTTAACCAGCATGAATACACCCTGTGGTGTTTTAAATTCCTGGTTAAATTTCAACACCGTGGCACCGTCATTTAAACGGAATTCAGTATCGGTAACAAACTTGAATTTAAACGAAAACGGCCGGGAAGAATCGGCCACCTGCAGGGCCCTGATTAAAAAAGGCCCCCCTTTGTACACATTGATGGTTTTCACCTTACCAATCGCATAATAAGAGAACTGGAGGTTCAGTTTATTCACCACCCGCTGCATCAGGGGGTTGGACTTCATTATTTCAATCTCACTCTGAATATTCTGGTTTTTGTTATTGCTGAACAGTTCATCAAACTTATCCGCGCTACCTCCCCGTTGTTCGCTTTTTATGATCATGCTGCCCGAGGCACTGTAAACCGGTACGGTCCACCGCAGATACAGATAGGCTCCTAACAGGGCAAAGGCCACTGAAAGGATAAAGATGGGCAGGAAGCGGACATATTTATAAAACAGGTCCCTGAAACTGAGGTTAGACAGTTCACCCTTGGCCGGGTTGAAATTGGGGTTTTTATGATCTTCCATTGAAAAGGATAAACGTTAATAAAGCTGTTGCCTCGTTAGTTTCTGATTAAGATATTTGACAATGCCGCGGAAGCGGTTACCAGTGTCAATGCAAAAGATATTTTCTGCATCGTACGGGCCTGTTCAGTTTCTTTCAGTTTTTGCGAAGTGGATTCCACAATGATGATATCGTTCTGCACCAGGTTATAAAAAGGCGAATCAAAGAGATCTTTTGAAGTCAGGTCCACAAACCCGGTTTCCCGCTGTCCGTTGGATTCCCGTACTACCCGGATATTGGTCTTCTTGCCATAGTCGGTAATACCACCGGCAAGTCCGACCGCTTCGAGTATATTGATCCGTTCACCCGGTACAGAAATTGCTCCTTCCCGGCCAACCTGTCCAAGGATGGTGATTTTAAGGTTCAGAAAACGGATCAGTACAGTGGGGTCGGTCATTACTTCCACCGGTTCTTTCAAGCGTTTCTTTATTTCGGCGGCCAGTTCGTTTTTGGTAAGTCCTTCCGCATGGATTGTACCCAGGCGATGGTGTTCAATATTCCCGTTATTATCGACCAGGTAACCGGCAACCCCGGCACTGGTAACCGGCTGATTGTAGATAGCATCCGACACTTCAGGCTTGGTACTCAGGCTGAATATCTGTACCGACAGCAGGTCGTTTTTCTGGATTTTGAGGTCGGCTACTTTTACCATTCCCTTTCCGGTGGAATCATTCACATACTCCAGGTAATTGGGGATCTTTTGCAACGGTTTACAGGAGATAAAGTAAAGGGGAAATGCAAGCAGTAATAAAAACCGGGTGAATTTCATTACAGGTGTCTTTTTATGAAAGCAGCGGACTGCAAAATATACGATTAGTTATCTTTCGGGCAGCGCCGAAGTTAGTTTAGTTCTGTCAATATAGGCGACTAAAATATAGCCAAGGCTTTCGATGGCGATTTTAGCAGTTTTATGTCTCAATTCCAGCACTTTTCCTTCCTTGTCCATAAGGGTGCCATTGATTATACGGACGCGTTGATTCAGCTGAACATCCATGGGACGGGCTTCCACGTAGGCGTACTCATTCAGAAAGCGGCGGATGGCATTTATTTCCTTTTCTTTAATCACAGCCGGTTTGCCGTTCCAGTAAACAAAATTGATGGCGCCACTGGTCATACGGACTTCTGTGCGTTCTTTTTCCGCGACTTTTACAAACACATAGGATTTAAACAGCGGTTCTTCCACGACTTTGATCCGGTCACTCCATTTCCGCTTAACTTTATTG
Source organism: uncultured Chitinophaga sp. (assembly GCA_964561675.1). Classification (GTDB taxonomy): domain Bacteria; phylum Bacteroidota; class Bacteroidia; order Chitinophagales; family Chitinophagaceae; genus JJ008. The sequence continues at coordinate 3,048 of CAZLRY010000079.1, read as the reverse complement.
AGCGGACAGTAACTCTCAAATCCTTTCTCGGTCAGGAGCTGATTCACTTTCTTTTCCCATCTTGGCCGGGTATAAATGGCCAACCACTTCTTTGACAATTATTAATAAATTTTATTCATGGCTTCGCCACTTCAATCACATATTTTATTTATATATAATTGATTTACATTATTTTATAACTAAAAAAGTGGCTATTTCACCGAACAGCCCTCAATTTGGAGGCAAATATAGTCCAAGATGTGAGTGGGCAATGAATAAAAGCAGCAGATTTTGAAGGATTTACCCCCATAAGTTGATAACTATTAGTAGAAATACGAGACTGCTTTCTTTAAATTTCTTAACCCGTTTACCAGAGACAAAAAACGATACGTTTTGGCCCCCCTATTCAGGTTCAAAAATCTGAACTTTAGACTACCTTCCAGTTCCAAAACGAATGCTGTGAATCAACGCTTTTACTCCCTCGACGTCTTCCGTGGAGCGACCGTCTGTCTGATGATACTGGTCAACAACCCCGGTTCCTGGGGTTCCATTTATGCCCCGCTTGAACATGCCCCCTGGCATGGTCTGACACCCACTGACCTGGTCTTTCCGTTCTTTTTATTTGCCGTCGGCAATGCGATGTCCTTTGTAATGCCCCGGCTGGAAGCGGGTGGAGACCGTCTTTTCTGGAAAAAAGTGTTGAAGCGCACCGCACTGATCTTCCTGATCGGCTTATTCCTGAACTGGTGGCCTTTTGTAACAGAAGTCAACCGGCTGGTGGATGGAACGGCAGATTTTCAACGGGTAACCATTTTCAAAGGCTTTACCTGGGTTGATTATTACAAAGACAAGGCCGGAACTATTCTTGAATCAGTGAAAGGGGTTCGGGTTATGGGGGTTTTACAACGGATTGCCCTGGCCTATTTCTTTGCCTCTGTGCTTGTTTATTACCTGAAAGCCCGCAAAGCCTTCCTTACCGGACTCATCCTCTTGTTGATTTACTGGGTACTTTGTTATGCAGGCAATCCGGCCGATCCGTATAGTCTGAAAGGCTGGTTTGGTACCGGTATTGATAAACTGCTGCTCGGGGAAACCCATATGTACAAGGGAGAAGGTATTCCCTTTGATCCGGAAGGACTGATGAGTACCCTCCCGGCCATTGTGCAGGTGATCTTCGGCTACCTGGTCGGAGACTATATTCAGAAAAAAAGTAAAGTACTGCCCTTGCCCGATGCTTCCGGCGGAACCACCGGTGGCATGTATGAAATGCTTACCGGCATTTTTGTAATCGGTATAGCCATGCTGGTAACCGGCTTCTGCTGGGATATGGTTTTCCCGATCAATAAGAAAATCTGGACCAGTTCGTATGTGATCTACACCACCGGACTCGCCATCGTTACGATTGCCACCATGATCTATATGATCGAAATAAAAAAAATACGTGGCGGACTGGCCCGTTTCTTTGATGTGTTTGGCAAAAACGCCTTGTTTGTTTTTGCACTCAGTGCCTTTTTGCCGAAAGGATTGGCCCTGATCAAACTCGGCGATGGCGTAAATCCCTGGAACTGGCTGTATAAAAAAGTGCTGATCCATACACCCGGCGATAAAGAACTGGGATCATTATTATACGCGCTTTGTGTGATCACGTTTATGTGGGCGATTTGCTGGTGGATGGATAAGAAGAAGATCTATGTGAAAGTGTAAGTACGAGGTACGAGGTACGAGGTACGAGCTAAGAGGTACGAGCTACGAGCTACGAGGTACGAGCTACGAGGTACGAGCGGCATTTCGTAAAACAAGTTAATATTAGTTATTTAAGCTTCAACCTTCTAAGAAGGGGCTGTTTCCTAACAGCTAACACCTAACAGCGAACAGCTTCCCTATTAACATTCTTTTAATACTTCCGGATTCGGGTCGTTGTGTATTGCTATCCGGCAGTGCATCTATTTTATATAATCATTATTTATGAAACAGATATTTGCTATTACCGCCTTATTCATTGTTTTTACTTCTTTTCGTTCAGACACAACCGTTAAAGTGGACTTATACAACAGCAAATGGCAACTGAAGACCATCCATTCCAGAGAGGGAGCCGCTTATATTTATACCAATGCCTTTATCCGTTTTGATGAAACCCAAAAGCGGGTCAGTGGCAATGGCAGTTGTAACAGCTTTGGTGGTTCAGTAACCATCAATGACAACAGCCTGCAGATTGGAAATTTATTCTCTACCAAAATGTATTGCGAATCCGTACAATCGATTGAAGCCGATTTCTTCGCTGCATTAGGTAAGGTCACCCGGTATGAAATAAAAGGCAACAGTTTGCTGATGTATATGGGTGATATGCTATCGCTCGAGTTTGAGGTTTCTCAATGAGAATTGAAAATTGAACATTGAACATTGAATATTGTGTTGCTTAGAAAACCAATGTTCAATACTCAATGTTCATTTATCAATTTTCAGTATCCGGTCATTCTCCTACAATTGCCGATTGACCTTTCTTCCCCCAGCTCCGATGCTTCGCGCCGTCCATCTTTACGATTTTTGGCGTGAACCGACCCACTACATCCACGAGGGCTTTTTGTGATTGCATCACTGTATGAATATCCTTGTAGGCAAAGGGCGATTCATCCAGGCCTCCACCGAGCAGTTTTACCCCGAACTTTTTCAATTCGTCTTTGAACTGTTTATCAGTAACGGATGCGATGGCCCTTGTCCGGCTCATCTTACGTCCTGCACCATGTGAAGCGGAGTTAACCGCAGCCATTTCACCCTTTCCTTTTACAATAAATCCGTCGGCAGTCATGGAGCCGGGAATAATTCCCAATACATCCTTCCCTGCCGGAGTGGCACCTTTCCGGTGTACGATAACCTCACGGCCTTCCCATTTTTCTTTCCAGGCAAAATTGTGATGGTTTTCAACCCGCTTCATGGGCTTACGTCCCAGTTGCTTTGCAATTTTATCATGGATGATATGATGGCAGGCGCTGGCATAATCCCCGGCCAGGTTCATCGCCAGCCAGTACTCTATTCCTTCTTCCTCCTTCATATCCAGCCAGGCCAGGTTCT
>CAZLRY010000078.1:0-11995 GCA_964561675.1 uncultured Chitinophaga sp. | reverse complement strand
GAAGCGTTGCATTTCAGGTATAAAGGTAGAAAAAGTTTTTAAACCGGGAAATTTGAGTCTAAAATTTTAACAATCAGCGTTTTTTGAACTCATAAATCCGGTCAAAACCAAGGGTGTACTGCTCTGCACGCAATCCCCGGTTATTGCTGTGAAAGTCAATATCATCAAACCGCCACTCCAAGGTGCGGTGTAAAAAGGTATTGGAAACACTGATCAGCAGATAACGCATATCCCTGGCTTGCCAGCTGCCTTCACTGTTATTATAGATGCCTTTGTTGTGTTTACCGGCTCTCCAATAGCCGCTTAACGTATCAGTTCCTTCTATATAGGTAGCGAGTCCATTTTCATCCAGGTGAAAAATGCCATCTTCATAACCGGTTCTTAATTCTGAAGTCCCGGTGGATATACGACGGGTGGCTCCTTCGAGTTTCCAATGACCGGTTATCCTGTCTTCCAGTGATTTGGAGCAGGAGGAAAAAAGCGAACCGATAAATAAACCAGCTGTGACTACAGCTATAATTTGGCGCATAGTGCCAGATTTTGTGGTTATTGAATATACAACCTGAATTTACGAAAAATCATGGAATCGAAATTCCCAGTTTTCCAAGCAAAACTGCAGCCATTTTATAGTCGGCTTCAAAACTATAGCCTGCAATATGCGGGGTTATTATCACATCGGGTCTTGCCAAAAGCCAGTCCAGATCTTCCTGTTCCGTTTTACTATAGGAAGATAGTTGCTCATTGGGTAACACATCCAGTCCGGCCCCGCTGATCAGGTTCTCTTTCAGTGCGCTGATCAATGCCGGGATTTCAATTACTTTTCCACGGGATGTATTGAGAATTACAGGTTTACGTTTTAAGTTACGGAAGAAAGCTTCATTGATCATTCCCGTTGTTTCCGGGGTCAGTGGCACATGCAGGCTGATGATATCGGCGTATCGGGCGATTTGCTCCAGGTTTGCTTCTTTGATATACCCGTTGGCAAAATCAGCTTTATAGCGGTCGCAGGCCAGCACGGTCACCTGAAATGGTTCAAGCAAACGGGCAAAACTGCTGCCGGTATTCCCGAAACCGATGATACCGACTGTCTTTCCGGTCAGTTCAATACCGGTATTTTCCACTCTTTTCCAAAGACCTTTTCGTACTTCTTCCTGTGCTAATGATAAGCGGTTCAGCAGGTTCAGCAACAGCCCCAGGTTATGTTCAGCCACGGCATTCCGGTTACCTTCCGGGCTGCTTACACAGTTGACGCCCCTGCTTTCGGCATATGGCTGATCGACCAGTTCCATACCGCTGCCCAGCCGCCCTACCCATTTTAATCGGAGTGCTTTGTCCAGCAGTTGCTTATTCACCGGAATTCTTGTGGTCACCACCAGGCCTTCCGCATCGGCGATCATTAAAGAAAGTTCTTCCACATTGATTTCCGGCGCGTCGAGCACCTGGTAACCCTGCATCACTAAAGCATCCTTTAAAACCGGGTGGGCTCTTCCTGTAATTATTACTTTCTTCATCGCATTTTACAAATGAGGCCGGCAAATTGTTCTATCGTGAGTTGCTCGGCTCTTTTATTAAACAGTTCATCTTCCAGAATAGCTGCATCAAAGAGGCCTTTTACCGCATTTCGCAGGGTTTTGCGGCGTTGGTTAAAGGCGGTTTTTACCAGGAGGAAGAATTTTTTTTCATCCGCCAGTTCCAGTGGTTTTTTCCGTGGGGTCAGCCGGATCACCCCGCTTTTTACTTTCGGGGGTGGGTTAAAACATTGCTCACTTACATCAAACAGGTATTCCACGTCATAAAAAGCCTGTACCAGCACACTCAGTACACCATATACTTTACTCCCCTCTTTTGCCGCCGCCCGTTGTGCCACTTCTTTCTGAAACATCCCGACCATGCATTCCACCTGGTCGCGCCAATCCAGTATCTTAAACAGAATCTGGGTGGAAATGTTGTAAGGGAAATTGCCCACGATGGTAAATAGGCCGGTAAAAGGCGGTTCTATATCCAGAAAACTCTGATGGATCATCTTTCCGTTCAGTGAAGGATAGGTTTGCAGCAGAAAGGTCACTTTTTCCTCATCCAGTTCAACCGCTTTAAAATCAATATCCGGAAGCTCCACCAGGTACTTGGTAAGGGCGCCACCCCCGGGCCCTACTTCAAGGAGGCGTGTATAGGGATGCTCCTGCAGGGAGGCCACGATTTTACGGCAGATATTCTCATCCCGGAGAAAATGCTGTCCCAGTGATTTTTTCAGCGTGTACATGGGCACAAATGTAACCGGAATAGGGACAGGAATAAAAAAAGCCTCCCCTTTGAAGGGGAGGCTTGCAGGAATTTCCTGCGGTAATAACCAGCTACCTATCTTAATTTATTAAACTTAGCGATCATTTTTTTATCCTCCAGTTCAACCTGAACAAAATACATTCCTTCCTGGAGTAATGCAGCCTGTGTATAGGCAAGCGTATTGCTTCCTTTCAGGAGGGTTTCATTAAACCGGTAGAGTACTCTGCCCGCAGCATCCATAATGATGATCCGTGCGGTACTGTTCTGTGGCACATTTACAGACACCTGGAGCAGTTCATGTACCGGGTTAGGCAGTATTCTGAGTTCAGTAGCAGCCGCATTTCCCTGTCTTACAGCGATAATATTGCTGACCAACTCCCGTCCATTTGCCATAATTGACCGTAGCCTGTAATAGATCAGCGCTTCATTTATTCCGTTGATATTATCAGCACCACTATAAGATTCCACTTCATTCAGCATCTGATTGCCGGCGGTGGTGAATGCCGGTGTAAAATGAACCCGGTCGGTACTTCTTTCCACCACGAATGAACTGACATCCTGACGACAGAGGGCTGTCCAGTCAAGCAGGACCACTTTATTTTGCAATACAGCTTTGAATGATATGAATTCACAACTAAGAATATAAGGCAGACATCTCCAGTCACGCTCGGTAGCACAACCAAAAGCAACTACGGTATGCTGAACCGTGGTTGTCGAACCCGGACTGGCATCACCGGTTATGCTTCCTCCATTACCCATACGGGCAGAAGTGGCTTCCGCGCTGGAATTATTGTTATCAAACCGGTCATCGAGTCCGTCACCGTCTGTGTCAACCCCGGTAAGTGTTACGAGGTCATCCGGCAGACCGTTCAGGTTCAGATCGTTTCCTTCAATCCGGTCAATGGATCCGTCTCCATCCGTATCCGTATCTTCAAAATCAGGAGTGGTGTCGCCATCGGTATCCACGATATGCATACCATCTCCACCGAAGCCGCTGTAGTTATCGTAGGTATTATCTATCCCATCTCCGTCACTGTCATTTCCCGAAGGAAGTTGATAGCTGAGTGTGGAAGTGGCTTCCACATTATCCGGTATACCATCATCATCACTGTCGATGTCGTAAGAATTGGGTCTTCCCGTTGCATCAGCATCCGGTAATATCAGTGAGCCGAGGGCAGCCAGCAGGATATTTCTTCCTTTTGCATTAATTGCCCCGTCTACCTGCCCGTTCCAATCTCCATCGGTAAAGCCGGATTCCCGTACGTCGGCTATTCCATCACCGTCACTATCGAGGTCATATGGATTTGCTTTGCTGTCGCCGTCCATATTATTGTAAGGATAGGTATTCGCCCTGCCGTTATTATCGGGGTCTGTTCCTGTACGAAGTAACGTTGCAGCGGTATTTTCCGCAGTGCCGTCATTACCCACATCTCCATCCACGTTATCGCTGAAGCCGTCATTATCAGTATCGGTGAAACCATCGATGTATCCATTATTATTAGCATCCGTGCCATAAACCTCCAATACATCTGTAATGCCATCGTTATCACTATCCAGATCGAGGTAATTGGGTATACCATCGCCATCCAGATCCGGCAGAGCAAGTCCGTTACCGGAAAGATCTTTACCGGAAGTATTGGCATCCACATTTTGTGAAAAACCATCATTATCGACATCCGAATAGTTGTCAATTTTACCATCCCCATTGGTATCAACACCACCGGCTTCCATTACATCGGGAATGCCATCATTATCACTATCCAGATCGAGTTCATTGATAATTCCATCAAGGTCCCAGTCAAAATTATCATTTACACCATCGGCATTGCTGTCCGCAAAACCCGGGTAATCCGTATCCCTGTAATTGGGAATATGATCCAGGTCATCGTCATCCAGCGGATCCACACCACCGCTTTCTACTGTATCGGGTATGCCGTCATCATCATCATCAATATCACAACCGGCTACCAGGAAAAAAGAAGGAGAAGGGTAGCGGCAATTGGGATTGCCGAGATTTCCAGCAGCAGCCACGAGTGCCCGGTAATATTTATTAACATCACCGGCGCCCACTGAGGCGATGGTATAGGTAGCCGCATTAGGAGCAGCTGCGATATTTGTCCAGGTAACACCATCCGGACTCTCCTGCCACTGATAATCAGGGGTACCTAAAATAGCACCCGGATCACTGAACACCGCCGAGAAAGCTGCCGTGGTGCCAAGACATCCGGCATTAATATGATTCAGTCCCACTGAAGGCAAGGGATCGCAGGAACCAAACTGAATATCGTCGATGGCGATATCGTTGCCACAACCACCCGGCGCATTATTTACCAGTTCAAAAATGATTCCGGTATAAGATGCGGGACTGGTAAATTTTATACCCAGTTGCTGCCAGCTGGTACTGAAAATATCACCGGTCGTCAGTGAAGAGATAATGGCACCGGACGCCAGGTCCTTAATATTTACCAGGATTTTCGGATACTGAAATCCTCCAAAACCATCGCAAAGTGTCTGGTAAGATGTATTTCCGACAAAGGCTGCGTATAAAGACAGTGAATATTGCTGGTTGGCACAGATCGGAGCCGTAAAGGCCCCCCGGTAAAAGATAGAGTTCGAAGCATCTGCATTCACCACCAGCATACGGCCATTCGCATTACCGGTATGATCGGTCATGCTGACATAGTGTGCATTGTCAGCCGCATTGGTATTATTTGTTATGGTGTATCGTTCTGTAGCCAGGGGCTGTATAACAGATCCCGCATAGGTTGCAGATCCGGTTGCACCCAATACACCTGAGCCCGGCACCGGAGCAGGAATAGCAGTGGTCAAACCGGCACCCGAACCAAAATCCTGAGTGTACAACACATTCGCCAATGCTGTACAGGGCAATGTGCTTCCGGTAATGGAAATAACCAACGGAGTTGGCTGCCCCTCTCCTATATCATCTGGTTTGTCATTGATATTCAGATCAGGTACAGTACCATTGGTGGAGGAATCACGCAGACTCTGCGCATTATATCCGACTGCGGTGGCAATGGCACTGTTATTATAGACAAAGCCATTTATAATACCGGACAACCGACAGTTAATCCTGATAATTGCATAGTTATTGGCAACAGGATAATTGGGTAAGGTGCCGGTACCATTCAGCAAATTGATATCACTGTTCCCGTTGAATCCGGCATTTAAAACCAACCCGGCGGGGTTTGTTACAAACGAGGTACTGACCGCTGATAGATTAGCCGCTCCGTTTATTGCCGTAAGGTTATCCGTTACCTGCACATTTGAAATATCCGTATTCCCATAGTTTCGTACCGTTACTTCATAGACAACATCGTACTGATTGGGTGTACCGGTAGGTGTTGCAGAAACCAACCGTTTGGCTGATCCTACTCCTGAAACAACTGATGCCAGGTCAGCGGCTGAGTAAACGGTTCCTGATTTTATGATCACCGAGGTATCCCCGGTCAAAGGATCTATTTCACGGAAAGGACAGGCCGCCGCACCAGTACCACCGGAAAAAGCAGCAATGGTTTCTCCTTCTGCATAGGTCAGACCCACAAAGTTATTGGAAGGTACTTGTACCGTATCGATATAAGTACAGGTCAGATTGGCTCCGGTTCCTGTATAACTTTTATAGTTTGGTGTAAACAATTTATTATTCACCACAAAAAACATCTGACCAGATGGAGAAATCGCCACATCCCCACTACCCGATTCGTAAATAGTTGCCCCCCCGGTTAATACCAGATTATCAACAGGACCCATTTGCCGGGTGGTAAAATTAATCGATCTTAAATAGGCTGTATGCGGAACACCGCTGGGTTCGCCGGAAAATTCAATTACATAAGAATTTCCGTCATTATCGAACGCCACCCCTAACAGGTCGGCAGGAAAAGAACAAAGTGTATCAAGCCGTGGAGTCGTTCCGGTTGGTTTTGTGCCTACCGGCCATCTCCATACATAAGTACGGGGTACTGATCCGGAACCGGAAAAAGCAGTAAGTGCGGTCCATAAGAAATAAATATTATGATCTGCCGGATTGTACGAGATACTGGAATAATTCGATGTAAACCGCTGCGCACTGGTTCCGCTGGTGCCGATGCGCAATTGTGGGGTATAATACCCGGTTACACCAGCTGCAGACGTAATACTCGCCAGCGTATTCGTGGTTCCGTTGTAGGTATAAAAGTGAACCTGCTGCGTACCACTCGTACAGCCTGTCCTTCCCACAGCCAGCGGATAGGTTACAGTGGCCGTTTGGGCACTGACCTGTGAATGAACCGCAAAGAACAACAGACCAGGCAAAAGCGACCGGAAGATTGCCAGAGAGGGACGGCTTAATAAATTTTTCATTAGTACAGATTTTATTTAATGACTGATGAAGACTAATGTCTGACCACCAATTGTCTGCTTAAAACAGTACGGTTTGCTTCCTGCACTTGTATATGGTAAGTACCGGCAGGCCATTCTTCGACAGGGATCAGCAGGTAATCCACTTTTGTGTTTTGCCGGAGCATTTGTTTACCATCCATAGCGGTTATCGTAACTACATATGAAGCACCGGATACACCTGACCACTTAATACTAACCTGCTTATCGGCCGGGTTAGGATACACCATCGCTTCAGTGATCAGTTTTTGCTCAGCCTGCAATGTTTTGCTGTAGACTTGTTCATCAACAGTCACCAGTTTTGCACGGTAATAAGAAATGGCTGAGGCCGGTGAAACATCTGTTGCTGTATAATATTTCAACAGGTTATCAGAAGGCAGTTCCTCCATGGTTACCAGGTCCGTGAAATGGATTCCATCTGTACTGCGTTGAAGAATCACTTCCTGCAGTTCATTATCTCCTGCCGTAACGGAAAGGGTAAGTTGATTTCCTGCAGGTTGCTGGCGGATTACGAAGTCCACCAATTTCACATCCAGTACCGAATTCAGGCTGGTTGTACCGGTGGCCAGGGTCTGATTCAGGGGATCAAATGTTACTGTTACGGGATCAAAATTCAGGTTAAATGAGATAATATTTCCTGCAACCGGGGCGCTTATGCCATCGCCGGCTTTTGATAACTGACCATTCTGATCATAAATTACAATAACCGTATCCTGACCCACCAATGAGCCCTGCACCCGGATGGCGATGGGTGTATGATAGTATGAAACTGTAGAACCGCTGCTTTTAGTCTGGGCCGTTACCTGCAGCGTAATCCTGTTCGTACCGGATTTTGCCCAGCCAATACCGGCATTATAGCTTGGATACCCATTCCCATAAACATAAGAGTTAAAGAACGGAGTCAGATCGATACCCCCTGCCGCATTCTGCATGTGTATACGAAGGTCATCGGTGGTGGCAGAACGATAAGCCAATACCGGATCGTTCAGATAGGCCTTACAAGCCTGTGAAAATTTAGTTGAACCAAGCAATGTACGGAGCATGGAAACGACCATTGCTCCACGTTCGTATACCGTGGTGCCGTATACACTGCTCCACAATACGTCTGAGGTGGTAATCGATCCGTTTGGTATATAACAACCGTACCCGCGATAGGTAGCATTATTTGCTGTTGTTTTAAACCCACTTCTGACTGTAGACGGATTCTGCCCGAGAGAAGGTACCATTTCGGCTGCCAGGGCTTCGCTGTATCTGGCAAAACCTTCTGCCAGCCACAGGTGATTCCAGGTGCCAAAGGTCACTTTGTCGCCAAACCACTGATGGGCCAGTTCGTGGGCAATGGTACCCCAGCTGGTAAGTGCCGATGGGCCCATGGCACTGAGGGACTGATGCTCCATTCCTCCGCCCCATCCAAATTCATAAAACCCGTGCTTTTCATCTTTGAAGGGATAATCGCCAAAATAGGTACTGAACGCAGTCAGCTCAGCCATACTTTTATCCAGTGCACTCAGTATACTGGTATAGGTGCCGGCTGTTTTACCCGGGAAAATGAAATACCAGATCGGAACATTGGTCCCGTTAATATTGACGGTACCCCGGTCATACACTCTGTATTTAGCAACGCCTACAGCGACAAGGTATGTAGCCACCGGGTTATTCGTCTTCCAGTGAAAGGTCTGATTGGCTCCATTGATTGCTGAATCCACCAAACGCCCAAGCGTGACGGCAGTAAAACTATTGGGAACATTCATGTAAATGTCCATCGAATCCACCTTGTCCTGCATATCTGCTTTACAAGGCCACCAGTCACGGTCTTCGTAAGATTCTGAAAGTGTATAGATATAATTGGAACCAGCGGAAGTTTTTTTCTGGTACCCTTCTGCCTGACCCGAAACGGCCGGAGGTGCACCGCTATAATTAATCGTGATGGAATCAAAAGTATTCAGGGGCAATGCAGCAGGCAAAGTCATTCTGAGGATATGTACATTTCCAGTGGTTGGAAAAGAGAACGTGACAGGGCTGCCATGATAATAGACAGAAAGATTGGCATTATTGAAGGAGGTCTTGTTAAGATCCAGCGAAATCAAGGTAACACCCGCTGCCTTCGTAATGAAATAAGTTGTGACCGATCCTTTAATCCCTTTGGATGCAGAGTCCGGATTAATACGCCATTCACAACGGTGGTAAGTAACATCAATATTCGCCCCGGTACCGCTGTAACCGCTTGTCTGGGCCAGTAGCATATTACCTGATAATAAAAATAGTAGAAGAAAGCTCCGGAAAGCATGAATAGAGTAACTGTTAATCTGCATATGAGTGGTTTTTTAAAAGGATGTCGGCTTGAATTCTGTCCTGCTTTCGGCCATTTAATACCTGCCGTAAGTCAGAAAGTATACCCGGCTCACTAAATAAGAGGGGAATCCACTTATACAATTTGCTGGTTTACTTACTCAAAAGTGAGAGTATTTCCTTATCTCATAAAGTAATTGGGAACTTTTCAATACAAAAAGAGTATTAATCCTTAAGGCCGGATCGGAGTATTACTTACCCATATCGGAGTTTTCTGACAGATGTAATAGGAAAACTGCAGGACGCAGTCATTTAACAAAGAAGGCGAAATCGTTCAATGGAAAACGTTACTGTCTTTACTTTTTGTAGAATTTGTTACTAATAGAAAAATCAGCAGACATGATTTTAATAAAATAGATGCCGGCCGGGAATCTGTAATCCAGCAGACAATCCACCGTATTTTCTCCTTTCAAAAGTGCTTTATGTATCCGGAGAAGGGCCGCACCCGCAGCATCGGTTATAACTAATTCTGCCGGAGCCGCTATAGAAGCGTAAATACGGATTTGTAATTGTTCACTGACCGGATTGGGAATGATCCGCGCACTTAGTTGGTTCTTTACCACATGATGGACAGCAATAACCGGGCTGGTATTACTTTTTCCGGAATGCATCACCGAACGCAACCGGTAGTAAAATACCTGTTCAGTCAGGCCAGACAGGTTATCTGTTGCCGAATACATTTCTTCTTCATTTATAACCGGTCTTCCATCCAACCGGCCAATCTCGTTAAAATGCAGTCTGTCCGTGCTGCGTTCCAATACAAAGTAGTCCACTTCCTGTTTGCAAAGTACCGTCCAGTCAAGGCGGACCTGATCCGGCAATGCGGTTGCTTTGAAAGAAACAAAATCACAACTCAGTAAATAGGGAATACAACGCCAATCCCGCTCAGATACACAACCATACGCAACAATCGTATGCTGGACTGTAGTAATGGAGCCGGGGGTGGGGTCGCCGCTGGTGGTACCGCCATTACCCATATATGCAGAAGTGGCCTCGGCAGCACTGTTGTTGTTATCAAACCGGTTATCCAGGCCATCCCCATCGGTATCGAGTCCGGTCAGGGTGACCAGATCATCAACAATTCCGTTCAGGTTCAGGTCATTGCCTTCAATGATATCAATGAGTCCATCTCCATCCGTATCGTTATCGAGGTAATCAGGGAAACTGTCCCCATCCGTATCGACCGGGTGAATACCATCACCCCCAAAACCCGCATAATTATCATAACTGTTGTCTATTCCATCCCCGTCTGTATCAGCAGCTGCAGGCAAGAGATAACCCGGCGTGGTGAGTCCCTCCACATTATCAGGTATGCCATCATTATCCGCATCTATATCATAAGGATCCGTACGGCCGGTAGCGTCACTGTCGGGAATAGCCAACGATCCAAGTGCTGCCAGGCTGGTATTCCTGCCATTTACATTGACAGCCCCATCCACCTGACCGTTCCAGTCACTATCAGTCAGCTGCGCTTCTTTCACATCGGTAATGCCATCTCCATCGCTATCGGGGTCATATGGATTGGGTTTGCTGTCGCCATCCATGTTTTTATAAGGCCAGCTGTCTGTACGTCCGTCATTGTTACCATCGGCACCCGTGCGTAACAACGCTGCAGCTCCATTCTCCATCACTGTATCATTACCTACATCCGCATCCAGGGCATCGGTATAGCCGTCTCCGTCTGTATCAGTATAGCTGCTCACTTTTGCGCTATTGGCCGCATCTGATCCAAACACTTCGGTAATATCAGGTATACCATCATTGTCGCTATCCAGATCCAGGTAATTGGGATAACCATCCCCGTCCGTATCCAAAGCACCTAAGCCGGTGGAGGAGCCACTGACCCCGGTATTATTGGCATCCACATTCTGGGAAAAACCATCATTGTCGGTCTCTGTATAATTATCGATCCGGCCATCTCCATCGGCATCCACCCCAAAACTTTCGACCGTATCCGGAATACCGTCATTATCACTGTCCAGGTCCAGGTGATTGGGAATACCATCGAGATCCTTATCCATGCCATCATTCACGCCGTCTGCATTACTATCTGTATACCCGGAATAATCGGTATCATAAAAATTCGGTATGCCATCATTATCCGAATCGGCACTTGGATCAAAATTGTCATTAAAGTTATCGGCATTATTATCCGTAAACCCCGGATAGCCGGCATCATTCCAGTTTGGAATTCCATCAGTGTCGTGATCCTGCAGTGCCACCGGGTTATTTAACTCGAGGTAATCGGGCAGACCATCATTATCATCGTCAATATCCGGGCAAGCCGTTATATAAATATTCAGACTGATCGTATCATCACAGGAACCAGGGCCATCATACCAGGCATAGATCACCCGGGTCAGGGTAACCGGTACAGACGGATCATAGGCATTTGCCCCGGTAAAAGGGAAAGCGGTAAAGAAACGATAACCGCCGTAGCGGGCTACCGGGATAGTCACTGTGGTTACCGGACAGTTATTGGTGAGAATCGTATCACCCAACGGCATACAGGTACCTGTAATGGTATCCAATACCGGTCCGTGAATTTCACAACCACCAACAGAAACCCCGCTGGAATCGTACAAGGCAATGCCGGACAGTTTCCCCAGGTAATCGATCCTTGCACTGTTGCTGAGTACATTATTACAGGCGTATGTGGCACAGGAGGAAGCTGTATACACATCAAACGTGATATAGCCTGTTGCCCCGGTAGCCAGTTCGCCACCTGAAGATCCGTTGGCACCAGTTCCCAGCCGAAAGAGTACCCGGTTATTGGTCACATCATATTCCGCCTGATCGTCGGTAGTGGCATCTGTTTTGGTCACACCGTTAATCACCAGGCTGCCGGGGAGGTAAGTGGTACCTGCCGGTATATTATCATAGATGATGGTGTTGGTGCTGGCGTCATTGCCGTGATTCTCATAATCCACCCGGTAACGAAGCACATCACCCGGCAAGAGCACTCCGCCGTTTA
>CAZLRY010000077.1:10947-12011 GCA_964561675.1 uncultured Chitinophaga sp. | reverse complement strand
CTGGTTTTTATTTCAGTACTGAGTAATTGTAAAATAAAGTCATCGGTCATAGGGGCAAGCGCCTGTCCCCCGGATATATCAAAAAAGCGACCGGCATTCTCCTTTACCAGTTGCCGGCAGGAAGCGGCCACTTTATCCCAGGCATTTTCTTTCATGAAATCAATAGCTGAAGGGATCGTCAGGAAAGCAGAAAAATCACGGGTTCCGTTGAACTGATGGTAATCCAGGAATGTGGATGAGGAAGGAATGGCTGCTTTATATCCCCAACTGATTACCAGTGGATCAACGGCAGCCTGCTTTTCTTTTTTTACATATAAAAAAGAGCTGCCTTTGGGCGTCAGCATCCATTTATGACAGGCGCCGGTATAATAATCCGCTCCCAATGTAGTCAGGTTAAGGGGTACTTGTCCCGGTGCATGCGCTCCATCTATAAATACTGGGATACCCAGCGTTTTAGCTTTCGCGATCACTTCTTCTACCGGCAGGCGCAGGGCCGTACTGCTGGTAATATGGCTGATGAAAACAAGCCGCGTTTTCGGGCTGATACCGTTGAAGAGTTCCTGAACAAATTCTTCTTTACTTTTCAGTGGTAAGGAGATTGCCTGGCGGATATAACGGGCGCCTGTCTGCTCGCAGTAATAATTCCAGGTCATGTCGCAGGCTCCATATTCCAGGTTCGTGGTCAGTACTTCATCCCCTGCTTTAAGCTTCATGCTTCTTGCAACTGTATTTACGGCAAAAGATGGATTTGTGACATACACCAAATCGTCTTTGTCTGCATGCAGGTATTGGCCCAATGCCTCCCTGGATTGTTCCAGGTATTTCGGTCCGGTACCTGTAATGAACAGCACGGGTTCCTGCTCCAGTTCCAGCTGGTATCGCTGGTACTTTTCAAATACCGGTTTAACACAGGCGCCAAAGGAGCCGAAATTCAGGTAGGTGATATCATCTCTTAAGAGAAATTGGGATTTGAGGTGTTGCATGGGGCAAATTTAGGGAATAGAGGGGAATGGGGAGTCCCCCTTCGCTAAAGCTTCGGAGTATGAAAGGGGAGTGGAGAGTGG
>CAZLRY010000077.1:0-10847 GCA_964561675.1 uncultured Chitinophaga sp. | reverse complement strand
GGGGAGTGGAGAGTGGAGAGTGGGGAATACAGGGCTTCTTTTAATAATTGCTAAAAGGCAGGCAGGATGATAATTGGGTGAGCGCATGTAAATCGGATTTAAAGTAGTACACTTTTTCAACGGGCAGCAGGCGAGGCGGGACAGAGATAAAACGGAAGGTCGTAGAAAGGCAGCAGGCGAGGCGGGACGGAGATAAAACGGAAGGTTGTAGAAAGGCAGCAGGCGAGGCGGGACGCCTCGCTGAGCGGGCGGCTTTGTATTGCCGAAGGTCGCCGGAGGCGACATAATACAACCACGGAGCTGGAAGCTCCGTGGTTACCAGTGTAAAATATCTATATCTATAAGGCCTTTCCGGCCTTCATAATTTGAAGCACTGCTATAAAGGTAACTCGCAGGATTAGCGACGAGTCCGTTCCTGACCGGGTTCTGATGAATATAATTCAGTTTGGTAGTAAAGAAAGGAGCGGAATGAATTTCCTCGGGATGATTATCGCCGGTCCAGACCCGGAAAATTTCATTAGCATTCGTCTGGTTGGCATGAAACCTGAACAGATGTAACAGCCAGTCACGACGGCTTTCAGGCTCTTCCTGTATGGAATCTGTTATACGTTTACTGGTATAACTTTTGAAATCCCGGATCAGGCCACTCAGATTTTTATCAGCGGAGGTCCAGATAAAATGAATGTGATTGGACATGATTACATAGGCATTCAGCTGCAGTCCTTTATTCTTGCGGCAAAAGTCCAGGCTTTCCAATATTATATCCCGGTAGCGTTTTCTGCTGAAAATATCGATCCAGCCAACCACGGTAAATGTCAGAAAGTGAGTGGCGGCCTGGTTCCTTATTTTATAGCCGGCTCTGTCAGCATAAGTCATTTTTCCCATTTTACATTTGTTTCTTGCTGCCGGGCTTTCAGCCCGGCAGCTGTATTATCTCGCCTGTGGCGAGTTGATAAAATTCAAGTTGGCCGCTCGGCGAGGCGTCCCGCCTCGCCAAAGCAACAGTTAGCTTCTTTGTGGAAGCGTCCCGCCTCGCATTTTACCTCTTAAAGTAGCTTGTGAAAAAGTATTGTTTTCCCATTTTACATCTTTATGAAATTTATAAGCCGGGACTCATTGGTGTTTTTTCCCAGCTGCAAGTACACATTAATTCTTTTATTAGCCAGGTGAAAAAAAAGGCCCATTTTTGTTTTTTTCAGGAATTAGCCTGTAAAAAATGGGTAAAATCAGGTTCCGGGCCTTATGGGGTTATTGACTTGCAGCCGCAATAATTATCCGGGAGGAAGTTCAGCGGGTTGCGCGGTATGGGATAGAAAAATTTATACAGACAGGATGCTGGGTTTATTTTTGCATCAGCGAATCCGATTTCTTACTGTCACAATTCAGGTAAATTGTTTTTTTCTCTTTCGTTTGTACATCCAGCTGTATGCCTTCCAGTTGTTTCGATTGTAATGCTTTTTTCATCTCACTCTCGGTACTTTCTTTCAGCGTCAGTTCAATGGTTTGTGTTTTTTGCACCACAAACTCCCGGATCGAATAGAATATTTTTTCATCCTGGCTGGTAAAGGCAAATAATATAGCCCGGTCCTGCAGGAATAAGGGGACCCCTCCATTTATCTTTTCAAATGAATATACATTTCCGTCGTTTTCATTTGACACAGACAGCATTTTATTCCGTGGGCAAAACAGGTAAATGTGAAGGTTGTCCCATTTATCCGCATTCCGGACAAGTGCATTCACCTGGGTAATCACTGTGCCAGGAAAGCCATTAACGAAATAATCGACATTAAACCATCCAAGGGTTTCAATCGTAAAGTCATACATTCCAAAGGTTGGATTCGGATCATTAAAGCCCTGACGTAATCCTTCCATCTCTTGTGCTTCTTCGGGTATATTTTCACGCATTTCAGGCACCGTAGCTGGGGAAGCGGGAGTACTGGTGTCAATATTTAAAAAGGTCTGTTCCTTTGGAAGATCGGGTAAATATACCGTGAAGGGCCTGCAATTGTTGCTATCCTCATACATAATGGCAGCAAACTGGTCAGTTAGGATAGTGTCTTTCATTCGTTCATTATTTCCATTGAGATTGGCCTTGCTGATACTATTACTAATTACTTCTTCAAAAGCGCCCGGTCTGACAGCTTCGGATCTTATAAAATCGGCAATGCCATTTACATCCTGCTGAGTCAGGTCTGCAAAGCCAGTCATCATGGAACCATATTCATTTTTCAGGTTATTGGTATAGGGATCGGTGGCCATAAAACGAGCTGGGTTATTGATCCAACGAAGAAGCTGTTGCCTGTCTTTCCAGTGCCCCCGGTTTTCCAAACCAGCCAAAGCAGGACCAGTCATCTTTGTGAATACATTATGACAAGCGATACATTTTGCCCGGAAGATCGCTTTCCCGATTGCAATACTGTTTTGCAATGGGGTGCTGTCAAGCGGTTGAGGGTCTGTCCAGTTAATGCGGCCGCTGTCCGTTTCCACTCCCTTAAATACCTTCATGGCTGGCTCTATACTGTTGGTGGGAATGGACACCCGGATGGGCTTGAGCAATGCGGCGTTTTTATCAACGGTATTGATATAAATCATTCCTCCGCTGGCCAGGGGCTGTCCGTTTGATTCGGTACTTAATCCGGCGGCAAAGATCTCTGCCGGACTTAAGGCTTCTTTTATCTCCAGCGTTATTTCGCCCTTTTGATTAAAGCTGCCGGCACTGATACGGATCAGGGAGCCATGTAAGGTTTTCAATACGGTATCTCTTTCACTATTAACAAGGAAAGCCTGTGTTGGCAGGATCGTACTTGTGAATGGGGTAGTGGTTATTGCTTTGTCTTTTGTCTGGCAAGAGAACAGAAATACTGCAATGAGTAAAAGATTGATATATCGCATGAATAAGGAGTTGGCAGGTAAAGATAATTCATTCTATTCAGGCTGGTGCTGATAGCAATACCCGTTGGCAATCCGGGTCAAAACAGGTTTGTTAACACCGGCATTAAAGAGCAGGTTGTCTTTTAACTATAAGATAAATTAAAAAGATGATATAATAAATAATATTGATCATGAGCTTTTATGAAACCAATCACGAAATAAGGGAATTATCGGCAGCTACATTTGCTGCCTAAATAAAAACACTTATGAAAAAGATTGCACTGCTTGTTTTTTTTGTGGCAGCCGGCTTGGTTGCTTTTTCCCAGGAGAGTAAAACGGTTTCAGCTGAAACTCCCAAATGGAAGATGAGATTTCGTGTTTTAGGCGCCATTCCACCCGCCTCCAGTTATGACCTGTCCGGTGATGATATCAAGATTTCAACGGCGGTTGCACCGGAACTGGATTTCACCTATTTCTTCAATAAAAATTTTGCTGCCGAACTGATCCTGGGTACTACGAAGCATACTGTTAAACTGGATGACCGGAGTTCTTCCACCAAACTCGGCAAAGTATGGTTATTACCTCCCACCGTTAATCTGCAATATCATTTTGCCGGGAAAGCATTTACACCCTATATCGGGGCAGGTATAAACTATTCCATTTTTTATGGTGCGAAAAAAGAGGCACTGGATCTCGGGTATAAAAATAATGTTGGATTTTCCACACAGGCCGGTTTTGATTATCAGCTCAATGAAAAATGGTTCCTGAACCTTGACCTGAAAAAGATTCTGTTAAAAACAGATGTAACTATTAAGGGAGCGATACCGGTTGTATTATCTGATGTTAAGGTTAATCCGTTTATTATCGGATTAGGCGCCGGATTTAAATTCTGATAACTTCAGCTGATTTGAAAAAAGCTGCCCCGAGGGGTGGCTTTTTTTGTGACTGTCCCGGGCAATAAGGTAAGGCTACTCCACTTCAATATTCCGGATATACTCTTCATAACTATGGAGGAACTGGCGGTTACCTTTACAGGCTTCAAACAAAGTTTCAATGTGTCCGGTTTCACAAATACCATGCGTAACCAGGTCGCAGAGATCTTTATGTTCCCTCAGCCAATGACTGTGCAGGGAATGATCTTTCAGGTAGGAAATGATAATACTTTCTTTCTCAGGGGTGGTGAAGAGATAGGCGGCGGAAAATAGCCTGTCTAATTCATCGCTGACTTCCGGATACTTATAAGGATTAAACCGGTCTGCATCTTTAATATCGTAGATTTTGTACCCGTTCATGGTACCAATGCTGGTATAAAGGAATAAAAAATCTGCCGCATTCCGGTTGATTTCGGTCAGATTGCCGGAATATCTTTTTAATCAACCGGTATTACCGAATCCAGGGAGTGTATGACGCCATTTGATGCATCCAGATCACGGCCGAGGATGGCAGATCCGTTTATCCATACATTTCCGTTTGTCACTTTCACCTGAAGTTCACGGCCACTGATCGTCGTCAGCTTTTGACCATCCCGGAAATCGCTGAAAACGCTTTTACCGGGTACAATATGACTTCCCAGCAGCGCTTTTAGAATTATTTTGTTCTCCGCTTTCAGTAAAAAGGGCAGTTCTCCTTGTGGTAATTTACCAAAAGCACTTTCGGATGGGGCAAATACGGTAAAAGGCCCGTTCTGGCTGAGTTCCGTTTCCATGTCAGCAGCTTTTACTCCTCTGAGCAATGTGGACAGGTTTTTATCGGCGGCAACAATTTCTGTAATATTTGACATACATAGCATTTTAATTCAGGCTGTATTGCCTGTATTGACTGCAAGCTACGCCTATCCTGCCCGGAAGACCGGAATATTCATTGATTTTGAAGAGCAACTGCCAATTTGTGCAAAACTTGACCGCCGGTTATATAATTTTTATCAGCAGTTACTGGTTTTCATATTAGCTTGCCTGGAAAAGAAGGTTTATGCGTTATCTGTATTTACTGTTTCTGTTGCTGAGTATTAATGGCGAAGCCCAGACTATCACGGTAATGGACTTTGTTCAGGTGAAAGAAGGACACAGGACAGAAGCTGTTTTCTTTTATGAAAATAACTGGAAACTTTACCGGGATATTGCGGTAAAAAAGGGGTTTATTCTCTCTTACCGGCTCGAGGAAGTAGTGGCAGATTCTGCCGGTACCTTTAACCTCGTGCTGATCACTGAATACAGGGATAGTGTTTTCTTCCAAAACAGTGAAGCCAATTTCCGGGAAATTCTGACAGCGGCCAGACCTAACGGGCCATTGTTGTTGAATAATCTGCAACCCGCTGATTTCCGAAAAAATCTTTTTGTAAAAGTGACCCGCAACCTGTTTCGTTCCTATCCGCAATCGTATTCCACAGAGAATCCGGGACACCTGGAATAGCCGGCAATGTCCAAAGGGGAAAGTGAAACTGTTACAGGGACAATTTGTAGTACATTAGACAATACAAAAGTTATACTATGCCCGAATTTAACCGTCGTCGTTTCCTGCGCTTTTCCGGCTTAGCTACGTTGCCATTTTTGGGAAATGCTTCAACGGCTCTTGCCCAGCGGGCAACGGCTGAAGAAAAACTTCCGGAGCTGATAAAGTTTTTTGGCGATGGGGAGATGTTTGAGCCGACTGAATACCTGGCAGAATTACAGAAACTGAATACACGTACTGCCATACAGAAGGATAGGTACGGGTCCGGAGGGGCCGTGGACGCTTTGGAAAAAAGAATGGCGGAGATCACGGGGAAAGAGAAAGCCATTTATATGCCCAGTGGCACGATGGCCAATCAGCTGGCAATTTCTGTTCTGAGTGGTGTTCAAACAAAGGTTTTTGTACAGGATACCAGTCATGTTTACCGCGATGAAGCGGATGCCGCGCAGTCTGTATTCCAAAAACGACTTTACCCACTTGCCAGTGATGAAACCTATTTTACAGCTGCCACTTTGCAAAAAGCCATTGAGCAACTCCCGGAACAGGAAGTGTTTAGTAGTGGTATCGGGGCTGTATCGATTGAAAACCCAGTGCGCCGGACAGATGGACGGATGATTCCCATTGGGGAAATAAAAAAAATAAGTGAATACTGCCGAAGTAAAGGAATTAAGCTTCATCTAGACGGGGCCCGGATTTATATGGCCAGTGCCTGGTCAGGTATTTCTATACAGGAATATTCCTCACATTTTGATACAGTGTATATTTCTCTTTATAAATACCTGGGTGCAAGTGGCGGAGCGGTTCTTTGCGGGGATATGGAAACGATCAGTAAAATGCCCCACCTGGTGAAAATTCACGGGGGAAGTATGTATGGTAACTGGACAAATGCGGCCATGGCATTAGGTCGGCTCGAAGGTTTGGAAGACCGTTTACTGAAGGCAAAGGCAAGAGGAGAGGAGTTGTTTGTCTTGTTGAATAAGCGAAATGATATCCGTATAAACCCGCTGGACGGAGGGACCAATATCTATCAACTGGAATTAACGGGAGGAACAGATGCCCGGATATTCCAGCAAACATTAAATAAAGATTTTTCTATTCGTATACCTTTTGCCCCCGGTAAAACAAAAACGCTGATTACTATTAACGAAACAATTCTATATAAAGACCTGTCCTTTATTTTGAACGCATTTTCGCAAAGTCTGAAAGCAGGTAAAAGCTGATAGCCAGCCGGGAATTTAATATACCAGCAGACTGGTTATGCTGATACCCGTATCCATTTATGGCTACGGAGGCTTAGCCTATATACTGAAACACGTATGGGGAATATGTGTTATTACTTAGTTGCTAAAAATACTACCGGATTTTGACAAATGTCAGCTAAGTGGCCATGACAATACCATAAGTTTGATTACGATGTAAGTACTTTTTACTTGCAACTTTCTACAGATCCAATCCATACTTATGAAAAATGTACTGACCAGGTACAAATCAACTTCAG
Source organism: uncultured Chitinophaga sp. (assembly GCA_964561675.1). Lineage (GTDB taxonomy): Bacteria > Bacteroidota > Bacteroidia > Chitinophagales > Chitinophagaceae > JJ008. The sequence continues at coordinate 4,030 of CAZLRY010000077.1, read as the reverse complement.
TTTTTGTCTGGCATCGTGTCTTAACTTCTAAGTCATGTGTTTTTCCTTTTTACCCGGTTATTAACCACTTAAAATCCATTTTATGAAAACGACTTCCCGTCTTTTGTTTTCACTCCTGTTTACGCTGGTATTGTTTTCGTATTCATCGGCACAAAATGTTGCCATTAATACCAATGGCGCTGATCCGGATGTATCGGCCATGTTGGATATCGTTAATTCAAGCAAAGGATTGCTGATACCCAGAGTATCGCTGAGCACGACCAGTGATGCGGTCACGATTACCACTCCGGCCGTCAGTTTATTGGTCTATAATACGAATGCAGGAATAACCGGCGAGTATGCGGCCGGCGAAGGTTATTATTATAATGCCGGAACTTCTGGTACACCTTTATGGCGTCGTTTGGTTGGTGACGGTGAAACCCGTTGGGATGACCTTCGGGTGGTGCTGGATAATGGTTCAAATGCGGCACAAATTGGTTATCTCTCAGGCAGCAGCGGACCCCAGATCTGGTATTTCCGCTATAATCAAAACACGGAAGCTATGTCATTTACCGTACAGTTGCCACACTCGTGGAAAGAAGGAACTACTATTTATCCGCATATTCACTGGACGCCCAAATCAACCGCATCCGGGAATGTAGAGTGGAATTTTGAGTATACCTGGGCGAATTATGATCCGACCACTCCACAGGTATTTCCGGCAATTACCACTGCAGCAGTAGTTGCCAGCGGCCCCTTTACCGCCAGTTCTCACATGATTACATCACTCACAGCGGCTGATGCCGGGATTGTTGGTACAGGAAAGAAAATATCCAGCGTGTTAGTTTGCAGAATCTGGAGAAACACTGATAATACAAATGATACGTATAACGCAGATGCTGGCGGACTGTTTGTAGACTTTCATATCCAGATAGACAGCTGGGGAAGCAGAAGTACGTATACTAAATAAACTAATTGCACTATGAAAACCCAAATGGTCAGTTTGTCGCTGGCACTATTGCTGGCCACATACATCAACCTGCCCGCACAAGGTATAAAGATCAGTTCAGGGACTTCACTGGTTGTCAACGGTTCTGCAAACCTGGTACTGACGAATTCAGGTATAACCAATAACGGTCAGTTTTTACCAGGCAACGGAGCCGTAGTATTTACTGGGAATGGGGCTACTTCCACCTCTTTTGTCAATGGAAGTTCAACCACCGGATTTTATAATCTGTTACTGAATAAAACAAGCAATGGTCTTCAACTGGGCAGAAATATCAGTCTATCCAATATTCTCCTTTTTACCAGCGGAGATAGTTTGTTCCTGAATGGTTTTAATATTGATTTGGGTTCTACAGGTAGTTTGAGCGGAGAAACCAGCACGAGGCGAATTACCGGCCGTACAGGCGGGTATATACAATCCACTCAGGTTTTGAATGCCCCTGCAGCTGTGAATCCGGGCAACCTGGGATTTGAAATCACCAGTACTTCTAATCTGGGCAGTACCGTTATCCGGCGTGGACATCAGCAGCAATCCGGGGCCTCTATCTACCGCTATTTTACTGTTACACCTTCAAATAACAGTGGATTAGATGCCACCGTTGATTTTTACTATTTCGATAATGAACTGGCGGGTATAGCTGAACCGAACCTCGCCATGTTTTCCAGTGCCAATGGGGGTGTTCAGTGGCTCAATATGGGAGAAGACGCCATCGATCAGGGGTCAAATATTCTCACGTTGGGAGGTATCGATATTCTGAACCGATTTACCCTTGCGAATATAAGTGCACCGCTGGCCGTTCAATTGATTCGTTTTTATGTGGTGCCAGCCGCTAACGAGGTTATGCTTCATTGGGTTACCAGTGCTGAAACCAGCAATGATTATTTTTCGATTGAACGGGCTTCGGATGGTTTTCATTTTATGGAAATAGGTCAACGTAAAGGTTATGGAACCACCAGTCAGGAACAACAATACCAGTTTGCTGATCCGCTTCCTTTATCCGGTAAATCCTGGTATCGGTTGCGTCAGGTGGATATAGATGGAAAATTCAGTTATACCCCCGTGCTCATGATCAACAGGGATTTCAATACTGCTCAACTGGCCAGACTTTATCCAAATCCCATACAAGGTTCGACAGTCTTTCTGAATATTAATTGCGATTCTGCCGGGGATCAGACTTTTTTGATGTATAACCAGGCCGGCATGTTGCTGAAGCAATATACCATCCATCTGGTTGCAGGTACACAACTAATCGAACTCAATACCGGGCCACTTCCGGCGGGTATTTACCTGATCCGTCAGCAGGGAAATGCAAGAATCAACCTGAATTTTATAAAACAATAGCGTAAGGTCAACACATTCACTTTTGTGGATTTCATGTTAATAGTAAACAGCCGTCAGCCACGGCTGTTTGCCGTTTTTTTTGGAGTGGATAATTGTACTAGTTTTTTTTGCCGTGATTAGCGCCTCATTATGAATGGGATAATGAAGACGAACGGGTTTAGAGCCCTATAAAAGTCAGGTATTGAAGCCGGAACAGCTGGTGGATAAACCGGCTGTATTGCTTTCCCTGTCATTCTTGCCTAAAATAGTTTACCTTCACCATCAACCCCCGCATCCGGTCAGTCGTTTATAAATTTCATTCCCGGGTACCTGAGGTTATTTATACACCTAAAAATTTACCATGGGAGAAACCTGGAACAAAAAAGAAAGACAGAAGAAAAAGGCGAAAGAGAAGATGGACAAAGCGGAGAAGATGAAAGAGCGTAAAGAGCAGACCGGTAAGAAAAGTCTGGAAGACATGATGGCGTATGTGGATGAAAATGGAAACATTTCCGCAACCCCTCCCGATCCACGCAAACGTAAAGAAATCAAACTGGAAGATATTACTATCGGTGTGCCGGAGTACGTTCCTGATGCTGAAGATGAATTCCGCACTGGTAAAGTCAGCTTTTTCAATCATGAAAAAGGATTTGGCTTTATCCGCGACCTGGTGACACAGGAAAGTATTTTTGTACACATCAATAACCTGTCAGGCCCCGTTCAGGAGAATGATAAGGTCAGTTTTACAACCGAGAAAGGACCCCGTGGCCTGATGGCTGTAAACGTGAATATAGTTGCTTAAAAAACTCAGACCTCGCTGAGCCGGGTAAAGGAGATCCCGTTAAAGATCCGGCTCAGATTCAGGTCCTTTCGCTGTTCCCATTCCTTCACATTATTTCCACTAACAACCCTCCAGAGATTCTTGGACTTGAGTTCCTCGTAATCTGCTTCCTGGATAAATATCCCGGTAACCGGCTGCCGGTCTTTAAAATGAATATTCAACGGGTTGTCTTTTCGCTTACCCGGGGCAATGTACTTTTCAATTTGTTCTGTAGTCATAACGAATGATATATTTTTAACCAGCACCGGAACCCTGTCCGGAATAGGCTGTTAAATCCATTGTTGGATGCTGATTCTTTTTAAAATTGACTTTTAGGTTTTGCCATATTAACCACCATCGGGCGTCCTTCACAATTTGAACCGTTCAGATCGTCAATTGCTTTTTGCCCTTCCTGTTCATCCGGCATTTCAATAAATGCAAATCCCCGGCTCCGGTTGGTAAATTTATCCGTCATTATCCTGGCGGAGGACACTTCTCCGAATGGAAGAAATACTTTTTTCAGCTGATCCTCAGAAATAGTAAAACTCAGATTGGACACATAGATGGTCATGGGGATGATTTACTGGTCAATAAATAGGTCGCGACGAATGCAGCTGTAGGGAAAAAGATAAGGGAAGGTGATTCTCGTACAAGAGCAGATAAGTCTGAATGTCCCTGTAAAGGTACGTTTATTTTGGCCGGTGCCGGATTTTCTTTTCAGCGTAGCGTTGGCTGGCTTGAATCCCTTTTGTCCCTGCTAAAACCCGCATACGGGGGGAGTTACTCACATAAATTCAGGAGGGTTGCAAATATTTGTGAATAAGTTGATTGCCCTGCAAGTATTTTTTCTAATAATTTTAAAATATGCAAGACCATTACAGCCTTCTCCATACCATCTACGAAAT
>CAZLRY010000076.1:9964-12056 GCA_964561675.1 uncultured Chitinophaga sp. | reverse complement strand
AAAACGAATACAACTGCCAGCTCAGCAAAATGCCAAGCAAGAAGATGATTATAATAAAGAACACCTGCCGGAGACGATTGGAGTCGAGGACGTTGTTGCTCATGGATGGGTTATTTGGATGACAAGTTACGAATAGTGATGTTTTTGCAGAAAGGGTTCGGCCAGGCCCCTTCTTGACAATCTTCGTGCCCGCTTTTCGTCACCCTTCGGTACGTCCCGCGTGAAATTCACTTTCCAGCCCTGAAAATTAATCTTTAGCGGGACTACTCAGGATGACAACATCATTCGGCTTCGTAGGAAGGAAAGGAAGCTGAGGTGTAATGACTCGAAAAAACTTCATAAGAAACCTATTAAGAATCGAAATGTTGTTGTCATCCTGAGTAGACGCCAAGACTAATTTTCAGGGCAGGAGAAATAGCACCTGCGTCGTATCGAAGGGTGACCAACAAGCGTTACACCTTCACTTCCTTCCACTTCCCCTTCTTAAAATAATACCAGGCCACCAGCGCGATCAGGGTCTCGGCCACTGGTACGGCGATAAAAGCGCCAACCGGACCCATCTTAAAGACCTTGGCCAGCAGAAAGGCAAAGGGAATCTGGAAGAGCCAGAAGCCGGCTATATTGATCCAGGTGGGCGTCTTGGTATCACCCGCCCCGTTGAGGGCCTGCACCATGACCATCCCGATGCCATAAAAGATATAGCCGCTGCCGATGATCTGCATACTTAATACCCCGAAGCGATGTACTTCCGGCTGACTGGTGAAGATGCTGATAATAGGGGAGGCAAAGAGCAGGAAGATGAACATTACCACGGCCATAAAAATGGCATTGAACCGGGTGGCCAGGATCACACTGCGCTCCGCCCTTTCCGGTTGATTGGCCCCAAGGTTTTGTCCTACCAGGGTGGCCGCCGCATTACTGAGTCCCCATGCTGGTAATATAAAGAACACCACATTGCGGATGGCGACCTGGTAGCCGGCCGTGGCATGCGTGCCCCCGGTATCGGATACCAGCCAGGCCAGCACGATCCAGCTGCCGCTCTGAATAAAGAACTGGAAAGTGGCGGGCCAGGCCACTTCTAGCAAATGCTTTATGACCGGAAAATCAAATTTGAAATGGGCCCACCTGATTTTCATATTCCCCTTACTGTGAAAAAGGTAATAGCACTGATAAATGACCCCGGTGCCCCGGCCGATCACGGTGGCAATGGCGGCCCCTTTTAAACCCAGTTCAGGGAAGGGTCCATAGCCATTGATAAGCGTGGGACATAGTATGATATTAATAATACTGGCCAGCCAGAGACTGCGCATGGCAATGGCCGCATCTCCCGCTCCCCGGAATACCCCGTTGATCAGGAAAATGAGGATGATGACCATACTGCCTCCCAGCATGATGCGGGTAAAGATGGCTCCTTCTTTTATCACCTGCGGTTCGGCCTTCATCAGTCGTAAGATATCCGGTGCATAGATCATCCCGGCCACGCTGAGCACCAACGCAGCGAGAATTCCGATCAAAATAGCCTGGGCTCCGGCATGAGCCGCTGCTTCCGGGTTCTTTTCCCCGATTCGACGGGCCACCACGGCGGTGGCACCCATGCCGAGTCCCATGGCAATGGTATAAATAATGCTGATTACTGATTCGGTAAGTCCGACGGTGGCAATCGCGTCCTCACTGTTGGGGAGGTGACTGACAAAATACATATCCACTACGGCAAAGACGGATTCGAGCATCAGCTCCAGGATCATGGGAATGGCGAGCAATATAATGGCCCCGCGGATGGGACCTTGGGTATAGTCATGCTCCCCGCCTTTGAGCGATTGTTTTATAATGGCAATAAAATGAGAAACCTTGTTGGTTGATTGTTTCAACATGAGTGAAATACTTTTAGTAAATAACGAAAAATGGGAGTGTGCTGCAATGCTGTATTGCAGGCTGATCAGTGGTCCGTAAAATCAGGTTCTTACCCGGATGACCCGGATTACAATGGGAGCGAACCTTAACAGTATTTCATATTCTTTAATTGAAAGAAGAGCAAATGTAGGGGAAAATCTAAAAATCAGGATTTTTGAAGAGGATAAAGTGGAGATTTGTG
>CAZLRY010000076.1:7630-9864 GCA_964561675.1 uncultured Chitinophaga sp. | reverse complement strand
ATATGCTGAAAGCGGAACAGACAATCATCGTAGATGCCGCAGTGGGGGCTGATCCTGTGCAGTTTTATAAAGTGGATGAGACGGCACCGGCCGGTGCTTCTTATTCCCATTATACCAGTGCTATTCAGTTGCTGAAAATGGCTGAACTGGTGTATGAACGAAATTTATCCGTTTATATCTGTGCCGTGGGTGCCTGGGATCTAACCCTGGGTGGAGTATTATCCCAACGGGGAAAGAAAAATGCTGACCTGGCGGTCAGCACAATTCTCGGATGGATTAATGGACATGAGCATCAGTAACGTTCAATGGAACGAATCAGGTTTCCGCTACGGTCTTTCAGTTCAATCACCATGGGCATTTTGCCGATGGCATGGGTGGAACAGGACAAACAGGGATCATAACAACGGATGGTGGATTCCACCCGGTTCAGCATCCCTTCTTTAATATCATCCCCTTTTACATATTGCCGGGCTACTTCCAGGACCGAACGGTTCATGGACGGATTGTTCTGCCCGGTGGCGATTAACAGGTTTACATTGATCAGTTTACCGGTTTCATCGGTTTTATAATGATGGAATAAGGTTCCCCTCGGGGCTTCTGAACTGCCAATACCTTCCTCATAATTCCAGCGGCCATGATGCTGGATATGCAGCGAGGTGACTTCCTTATCATTTAAAATCCGTTCTGCATCCTCTACATCACTTAATGCTTCAATCAGGCGGGTGTAATGATAATAAAAAGTACCATGCACGGGACGGCCGCCATTCATCTGCCTGAATTTTTCAAACTCATCCTGTGCCAGCGGGGTTTTCATCCGGCTGCAGACATTGAGCCGGGCCAGCGGACCTACCCGGTAAAATCCGTTATCAAAGCCATAGGATTTGTAATATGGATACTTGAGGTAGGACCAGTTCACGGAACGTTCGGCAATAAATTCAAGATACCGTTCCGGACTAACCTGGTCATTGAGGATCACACCTTCCTCATCCATAAAGCGCAACTTGCCATCATAGAGCTCATGTTCACCACCCGGTCCTACGGTACCGAGGTACAAGGTTGGCGAGTTTGCAAAGGACTGCACCATCTCCCCGTTTTCTTCATGGAATTTCTTAATGATATTGAGTCCGAGCTGCACGGTTTGTTTGGCTTCCGGAATCCAGTCCAGCAATGCTTTCCGGTTGTCTTCGGTTAACGGGTATGCCATTCCACCGGGGACAATACCCATGATATGAATTTTCTTTCCCGTAATCCGTTCACTGATCTCCTGCCCGAACTTCCGCAGTCGAATACCTCTTAAAGCGATATCCGGAAACTTTTCGGCAATACCGATGATATTCCGTTTGGCCGGATCACTATCATAACCTAATAAGAAATCCGGCGCGGACAAATGGAAGAAGGACAAGGCATGGGAAGAGAGATTCTGCCCGATATGCATAAGCCTTCTTAGCAAGTTGGCCGTGTAGGTGGGTTTGATCCCCTGGATCATTTCGCAGGCTTTAACACTGGCGAGGGTATGACTGGTGGGACAGATACCACAAATGCGGGGAGTAATCGTCGGCATTTCAGTATACATACGGCCTTCGCAGAATTTTTCAAAGCCACGGAATTCGTTTACATGAAACTGCGCATCACGCACACTGCCATCATCATTCATTTCAAGGGTGATATTGGCATGTCCTTCGATCCGGGTTACGGGCGAGATAAATATTTTACGCTTATCCATATTTCAGTTTTTTGGTCTTGCCCAGGTCAGGCAGACGGTCATTGAGGAATTCAGCCAGTACATAAAAGATCGTATCCGCATCAGGCGGGCAACCGGGGATCACAAAATCCACTTTGACCACTTCCTGCAGAGGGACTACTTTATCATTCAGTCGTAACAGACAGGGGTGGTTGGGTAATTCGCCCTGTCCGTCATTACTCACCGCATTCACATAAGCCGCATCAATTACTTCTTTCAATGGAAAATAATTACGCATGCCGGTCACATTGGTCATCACCGCACAATCCCCAAGCGCAATCAGGGTTTTGGCCTGTTTGCGGATATGCAGTATCTCCTTGTAATGTTCATCGCTGGTAATGGACCCTTCCACGAGGGCAATATCCACTTCGGGCAGTTCTTTACCATCCACCACGGGACTTTTTACGATGTCAGCGAGCTTGACCACATCAAGGATGCGTTCATCAATATCCAGCAAGGACATATGGCAGCCGGAGCAGCCGCCGAGCCAGAT